>CAIQPV010000120.1 GCA_903873725.1 uncultured Nitrosomonadales bacterium | reverse complement strand
TTGGATCACTGGAATTCTGTCCTGTGCCTGACATCGAACCGGTATTGCCGGCGCTTCTCGAATTCTGATCTGTGCCAGAGGCTGTACCATTCGAACTCTGGCCTCCCCCTGAAGAAGAGTTATTCGAACTTTGTCCTGAGCCTGACGTCGAACTATTGGAATTCTGTCCTGTACCTGCGGCTGAATTGTTCGAAGTCTGTCCCGAGCCGGTTGCCGAACTATTCGAATTTTGCTCCGCGCCTGACGCTGAATTATTTGAATTCTGCCCTGTTCCAGAACCCGCGCTATTAGTGCTTGAAGTTGAACTGCCCGGGTTTTGTTCCGACCCTGGTGCCGAATTGTTCGAACTCTGCCCTGCTCCTGATCCCGAGCCGGCATTGCCAACGCCTTTGGAATTCTGGTCTGAACCGGATGTCGATTCTGCTGTACTATCCACATGATGTACGCCACCAGAATTGATTTTCGGGTCGCCGAATATCGGTAAGGGTGTGCCAACCATAACCGGAATCGCACCGTTTAACCCCGCAAAACCGGTTTGATTAGGCTTGATCAGCAAATTACCCTTCTCGCTTTGAAGCACGGTTGCACCGGAAATGACGTGATTGTAGGTGCCGGGTTCAACCACCGACGCCTGTCCCTGCCGGGTTGGGGCAACATAGACAGTCTCATGATCCGTACCAAGTATGCCAACCTTGGCATTGGGAGTGCGAATGCTGTAGTTCTCCTTGTGCAGATGACCGATTTCCCCCGTTACAGCACGGAAACCACCATTCAATAAAGCCAGCGCCATGTGTTCGTTGCCATCCTGGACACCTTTATAACTGAAAGACTCGATTGCCAGTTGGCTTTCCGGGTGCAGCACAATCGTTCCACCGTCTTCCATGCGCAATTGCAAGGTTGCTCCTTGACCGGATTTCAGGGTATCGCCAACCCGTACTGAATCTCCTTTGGCCAACGACCTGGTCTTTCCAAGATTTTGCGCCTCAACTTTTCCAACAATAAACAGCACTTTCCCGGCACGTGACAGCATGGCGGATTGGTCGTCAGGCCGCAAACCGGTGCCTCCAATTCCACCATTCATGGCGGGGCTTCCGGTACCACCTATGCCTTTACTATTGGCGGCAGCGCCGGTTCCACCGACTCCGCCCCGCATGACAGGAGTCCCGGTGCCGCCGATGCCGCCTTCTTTAATGGCGTCGCTTGCAGCGAGCGCATTCCCGATCAAAAATCCGCCCAGGAATAGCAGCGAATTAATTAACAGCCTATTCCGCATCAGCGTCATCGCCACGATCTATCTCACTAAAATTGTAAATGCCGAAATTAGTCCGGAAAACAGCGTCAGGCTTTCCCGCATCCAGCTTTTGCAATTCAATTGCATGACGATTCACCGTGTGTATCGCCCTCATTCCGGCTGTTCTGGCAATGCGCTCATACTCTTTGACGGATTCTGCCGTGAGATTATTATAATAGACACAGCGTTCAAGAAATGGCGGCATCACACCGGCAAGATTATGCACTGTGGCAGAAATATGGTCGTGTATATTTTGCCCAAAATAGAACGACTTCTCCTCAAACCCTTGGGGAGAGACAAAAGCATCGGTAGCAAGATGCACGTTATCGTGTTCGTCGAGTGTGGCGATCCCTTGTTGCAACCATTCGTCAAGAACAACCCGTGCGCGAAAATCCTTGCTTACTGAACGCACCATCGCTTCAAATGAATGATCGCCGCCTTTGCTGGCCAAACGAGGCAGGGGCAACGGTACACCCTGCGGATCAAGATATTCAGTTCGCCCGCTCCACATTGCAAGCAACTGCGCACTCATTGAAGCCTGGAGCGGCAGGCTGCTTGCTGTCAGTGCTTCGTTTCGCAGCCGATGGACATCACGCCTGTGAACGCCGGTAAGCAGACTGATGCGACTGTCGGTTTGAATTTTTCTATCAAGACGAAACTCATCTTCAGCAACCTGGATGTAAGTTGATTTGGCCAGATCACAAAATGTTTGATATCTGATTCCATGAGAAAGAAGTAACCGAATCAACGGTCGTAAAACACGACGTAGGGCGGCCACAAGTGGCGCAGGCAACTTACCCGCAAATTGTCTCTGTTCATTCATCCGGTATAACCCTTACTAATACTAATAATTTTCATTTCTGCTGTTATTATATCACAAAAATATTATACGTGTGTAAAATTAACACGTGTAACTGTTTTTCGGTAGTAATCCCCGGAGCCTTTGAAGTCGTGGAAATCAGTCAGCAGATAGCGGGCACAGGGAACTTTCGCAAGATATTTCGCCAAGTCGGATAATGTTTCGATCAGTGCAATATCCTCACCGCCATGGGCACCTTCCGGGCGAGGTCACACGGTGCAGGCCGCGTTTTTCGCCACACTGGACAACAATCTGTCGGGAGCCAATCGTCGCCCCGACAGTGCAGCCACGCCAATAAATTTTCCTGCGCTGTACAAACGAATCTTTCCGTCCGGCAATCCGGCATCAATGCCGAGTCGCTGCCCTTGCGCCATGCGGGTTACTTGCACCGCATCGAGTTCAAGCATGGGCATATGCTGCAACATGCAATCGAGCGGAAGCAGGCAGGCATCCCGCGCGGGCATATTCATCGCTTCAAGCTGCTCCAGACTATACGCATTTTCCACACGAAAATTGGCAATTGCCGTGCGGCGCAAGCCCCGCAAATGCGCTCCGCAGCCCAAGGCATTGCCGATATCTTCTGCCATCGTCCGAACGTAGGTGCCCTTGCTGCAACGCACGCTGATTTCCATATTATCACCTGAAAAATGTTCCATTACCAACTCGTGGATGATCACGTTGCGGCTGGCGCGCTCTACGGTTTCGCCATTGCGAATGTATTCATACAGGGGTTTGCCATGATGTTTGAGTGCGCTGTGCATCGGCGGTATCTGGCTGATTTGACCGATGAAGTCATGCAATACCGCACATACTTGCTGCTCGTCCAGTACCATGTCACAGTTACCGGTGATTTCGCCTTCGGCGTCGCCGGTGGTGGTGGTCTGGCCGAGTTTGACCAGTGCATGATAGGTCTTGTCGGCATCCAGCAGGCCGGAAGAAAACTTGGTGGCTTCTCCAAAGCAGATGGGCAACAAACCGGTTGCCAATGGATCAAGCGTGCCGGTATGTCCCGCTTTTTCTGCCTGAAACAGGCGGCGCACCTTTTGCAGGGCGGTGTTGGAACTGAGATGCAACGGCTTGTCGAACAGCAGAACACCGTCCAACGGACGTTTTTCACGGGGCATGGTGTTAGCTTGTAGCGGGTAGCCTGTAGCTTGTAGCAAACCTGGCTTGGCTACTCGCTACAAGCTATGGGCTACGAGCCGCCTCCCTTATCACTGGCGACCGCCTGATCGATGAGTTGCGACAAGTGCGCGCCACGCTCGACCGATGCGTCAAAAACGAAATGAAGTTGCGGCATAATGCGCAGCTTCATGCGATGCGCCACTTGGCTGCGCAGGAATCCACCGGCCCGTTCCAGACCTTCCTGCACGGCGGATATAGTTTTTCTCCCTCCTCCCCCAAGGGAGGAGCCGTTTGTCCTTTCTCCCGCAGGCGGGAGAGAGTTAGAGAGAGGGACTTCGCGCGAGGGAATGTTGTTGGGAAATAACACGGTGTAATAAACCTTGGCATGTGAATAATCGCGCGCCACTTCAACGCCGGTCAGGGTGACCATATGAACGCGCGGATCTTTCACTTCCAGCCGCACCAGTTCGGCCAGTTCGCGATGAATCTGTTCGGCGATACGGTCCGTTCTGGCGTAGTCTTTAGGCATTATTCAGGGCGCTTACAGCGCGCGCGCCACCTCAATGATTTCGAAAGCTTCGAGCTGGTCGCCGACCTGAAGGTCGTTGAAACCGCGCAATGACAAGCCGCATTCAAAATTGGATTTGACTTCCTTGGTGTCATCCTTGAAGCGTTTGAGTGAATCGAGTTCGCCGGTATGAATCACCACATTACTGCGCAAAACCCGCACCTGCGAGTTGCGCCTGATCAAGCCTTCGGTCACATAGCAACCGGCAACGGTGCCAATCTTGGAGATGTGGAACACCTGGCGAACTTCCACCATGCCGAGGATGCTTTCCTTTTTCTCCGGTGCCAGCATACCGGACAGGGCTGCTTTGATTTCATCCACCATCTCATAGATGAGGTTGTAGTAGCGCACATCTACGCCGGATGTTTCCGCCAGCTTGCGTGCAGCCGTATCAGCCCGCGTGTTGAAGCCTATTATCACGGCTTTGGAAGCCAATGCCAGATTAACGTCAGATTCGCTGATCGCTCCAACCGCGCTATGGATAATATTGACTTTCACCTCGCCGGTAGAAAGCTTTTGCAAAGAGTTCGCAATGGCTTCACAGGAACCCTGCACATCGGCCTTGATGATCAATGCCAGAGAACGCACCTCGCCCTCGGACATTTGTTCCAGCATATTTTCCAGTTTGGCTGATTGTTGCTTGGCAAGTTTCACGTCACGGAACTTGCCCTGACGAAATAATGCAATTTCACGTGCCTTCTTTTCATCCGACAGCACCAGCACGTCTTCACCGGCTATTGGCACTTCCGACAAACCCTGGATTTCAACCGGAATCGATGGACCGGCTTCATTGATTGCCTTGCCGGTTTCATCCAGCATGGCGCGCACGCGCCCGAACACCGCGCCGACCAATACCGTGTCGCCGCGTTTCAGGGTGCCGGACTGCACCAGAATGGTCGCCACCGGTCCCTTTCCTTTGTCCAATCGCGCTTCAATCACGATACCCTTGGCATTGCTTTCCTTGGGCGCTTTCAGTTCCAGCACTTCGGCTTGCAACAATACGCCTTCCAGCAAGGTATCAATGCCCTGCCCGCTCTTGGCCGACACTTCGACGAACATGGTGTCGCCGCCCCAGTCTTCGGGCACGACCTGTTGTGCCACCAATTCCTGTTTAACACGCTCGGAATTGGCCTCCGGTTTGTCAATCTTGGTCACGGCAACCACAATCGGCACTCCGGCCGCCTTGGCGTGGTGTATCGCTTCTATGGTCTGCGGCATCACGCCGTCATCCGCCGCCACCACCAGAATCACAATATCTGTGACTTTTGCGCCGCGTGCACGCATCGCAGTAAACGCTTCATGACCCGGAGTATCGAGGAAAGTGATCATGCCGCGCGGCGTATTCACATGATAAGCGCCGATGTGCTGGGTGATTCCACCCGCCTCGCCGCTGGCAACACGGGTGCGGCGGATGTAATCCAGCAGCGAAGTCTTGCCGTGGTCCACGTGGCCCATCACGGTTACCACCGGAGCACGCGGCTCATTCGGGGCATTCTTGTGTTCGTCCGTTTCGTCCAGATATGCACCAGGGTCATCAGCCTTGGCCGGTTTGGCGATATGTCCCAGCTCTTCCACCGCGATCATTGCTGTTTCCTGGTCCAGCATCTGGTTGATGGTGACCATGGATCCCAGATTCATCAGTACCTTGATGATTTCGATCGATTTGATGGATAACTTTTGTGCCAGTTCGGCGACAGTGATCGTTTCCGGCACCATGACCTCATGCACCACCCTTTCAGTCGGCAGGGAGAAAGCGTGCTGCGCGGTCTCTTCCTGCCTGACATGCTTTTCGTGATGGCGCGGGCCTGCGCGTCCGCGCCCGGCAGTCCACCCGCCGGGACGGACATCCAAAGCGGTAGGAGTACGTTTCTTGTGGCCGGCTTCATTCCAGGGGCTGTTCTTGTCCGGAGCGGTTTTAGCGCCCTTCTTTGCGGCAGGTTTGGCAATCTTGTCGCCGGGTTTGGGTGCAGGTTTATGCAAGGTACCTTCAGCCAGATTTTCTGGTATAACAGGTACAACCTCAACAGTTTTGACTTCCGGTTTGTTATCCTCAACTATAGCCGGCTGTTCCACTACGGGTTCAGCAACCGGTTGTGCCTTGCGTTTGCTGCGTTCCTTCTTGGCCTGAACTTCGGCGGCCTGCCGTGCCGCCAATTCAGCCTGAGCGCGTGCCTCCTCCTTGCGCAGAGCGAGCTCATGTTCATCCAGTTTCTTTGCCGGAACTTTTGCGGGTTTCACCTCAGGCGAGCCGTTTACTGAAGTTGTCTCCGGCACAGCCGTTGATTGGTGATCAAGATTAGCTGTATCAAGCTGTGTTGAGGGGACTGAAACCTGAGCAGTTGCAGGCGCGGTAGGCGCAACCACACGTTTCTTGCGCACTTCGACTTGAATGGTGCGAGGTCTGCCGGTGCTATCCGATTTCTTTATTTCAGTTGTTTCACGGCGGGTCAGCGTAATTTTAGCTTTCGCATTCCCCCCCCCGTGCGCACTACGCAGGTGCTCCAGTAATTGTGCCTTGTCCTGTTCGGATATGGTATCTGCTTCCTGCTGTTTTGCAACTCCGGCTGCATGCAGTTGTTCCAGCAACAGTCCAACCGGCAAGCCAAGCTCGCCGGCAAACTGCGCTACGTTCATTTTTGCCATTACTACCCCTTAACCACAAAACTTAAAGCCTACATAACCCATTAAGCAAACCACGGCGCACGTGCAGTCATTATCAACTGATTGGCTCGTTCGTTATCCATAGCCGTCAACTCGACCAGCTCATCCACGTCCAGATCGGCAAGTTGATCCTGGGTGCCGATGCCCTTGCCTGCCAGAGTACGTGCGGTTTCTTCGTCCATACCCTCAATCTTGAGCAAGTCCTCGATACCATGCTCCACTTTCTCTTCGCTGACAATTGCAGCTGTAAGCAGGGCATTGCGTGCACGGCTGCGCAGTTCGTTCACTGTCGCCTCGTCGAACGACTCAATTTCCAGCATCTCGTCCAGCGGAACGTAGGCCACTTCTTCCAGGGTATTGAAACCTTCCTGAACAAGAATGTCTGCCACTTCTTCATCCACGTCCAGTTTGGCAATGAACAAATCGCGTACCTTGGCGAATTCCTGCTCATTTTTCTGGCCGGACTCTTCCTCCGTCATGATGTTGAGTTCCCAGCCGGTCAATTCACTGGCCAAACGGACATTCTGCCCATTGCGACCGATGGCTTGTGCCAGATTTTCTTCCTCGACCACTACATCCATACTGTGATTGTCTTCATCCACAACGATACTGGTCACATCAGCCGGAGCCAGGGCATTGATTACCGCCGTGGCAGGATCTTCCGACCATAAAACAATATCGACGCGCTCGCCGGCCAATTCGTTGGTCACTGCCTGCACGCGCGAACCGCGCATACCGACACAGGTGCCAATCGGATCGGTGCGCGCATCATGCGAACGCACTGCAATCTTGGCGCGTGCTCCCGGATCGCGGGCCGCACTGACGATTTCCAGCATCCCTTCCTCGATTTCCGGCACTTCCAGTTCGAACAGTTTGACCAGAAACTCGGGAGTAATCCGCGACAGGACGATCTGCGGGCCGCGCACGGAACGATCCACACGCAGCAAATGCGCACGCACACGGTCGCCGACACGCATGTTTTCCTTGGGTATCATCTGGTCTCGCGGCAACAGTGCCTCGATTTTGCCAAACTCGATAATGGCACTGCCACGTTCGATGCGCTTCACAGTACCTGATACCAGATGCTCCTTGCGCTCCATGAAGTCATTGAGGATTTGTTCACGCTCTGCATCGCGGATTTTCTGGAAAATAACCTGCTTCGCGGCCTGCGCACCAATGCGCCCGAAATCTATGGATTCCAGCGGCTCTTCAATAAACTCGCCCAACTGGATTTCCGGGTTGAGCTTATGCGCTTCATTCAGTTTGATATGCAACTCGGGGGTCTCAAAAGTCTCGTCATCCATCACCTCCCAGCAACGGAACGAGTCGTATTCTCCGGTGTTGCGGTCAATTCTGACACGCACATCAGCTTCTTCGTGATAACGCTTCTTGGTGGCAGACGCCAAAGCAGACTCCAGCGCGCCAAACACAATTTCCTTTTCCACGTTTTTTTCGCGCGCCAAGGCATCCACTAATAACAAAACTTCACGACTCATCTCTGTCTCCAACTAAGCAATCGTCTGCCCCTGAACAAAATTCCGGGAACTACGGTCTACAAAATTCAAAATGTCGGCACCAAACGTGCCTTGTCTATATTGGATAATTCAATCGATACCAGATTGCCATCCACTTCCAATTTCAATACACCATCCTGCACTTCACCAATAATGCCGCTGAAATTTTTACGCCCGGCAAGTGGCATGCGCAGCTTTATCTGGGTTTTTTCACCCAGGAAACGAACGAAATCCGCTTCCTTTTTTATCGGCCTGTCCAATCCCGGGGACGAAACTTCAAGTCGTTCATAATTCACGCCCTCTAC
>CAIQPV010000119.1 GCA_903873725.1 uncultured Nitrosomonadales bacterium | reverse complement strand
ACTCACTTCTGAAGTAATGGCGCTTCCACTTTCGGAGCGAGTTATGCTCGCCCAGGAGTTGTGGCAGAGTATCGACGCCGGGTTATCCGACTCCGACGAGAAAGAGGCTGTGCGTGATGCCATTCGACGCGACCAAGAGTTTTCCACAGGCACCGTCGCGGGTCGCACTCACGAGGAGGTCATGCAGGCTGCACGGCGCGCTATCGGATGCGCCTGATTTACCACCCGGATGCTGAGGCGGAACTTATCGAAGCAGCACAGTTTTACGAACGACGAGTGTTGACTCTCGGTTCCCAGTTGCTCGACGCAACCGACAGTGCCATTGGCGTCATTCAGAATGCTCCCGACAGATGGAGCGTCATTGCGGACGATGTCTGGCGTTACCTTATGCCTCGTTTTCCATATGCTATCTACTACCGAGTTCTTTTGGATCATATTCGCATCCTTGCTTTCAAGCACAATAGCTACACCCAGACTACTGGCGCTACCGTCTTTCCGATCAAATCTCGAATGCCCATCGCTGAACCTGACTATCAGGCTCAGCGTGCGTAGTGCGTAGCCCGGATGCAATTAAATGGAATCCGGGATTTATGGTATCTCATTGACTGTTGGGTCAACGCTACGCCCTGACGGACGTTCCCGGATTCCGTCTTGCGCAAGCTACGTATGGGTTTTGTCTTTTAGCGAGAGGACGAAGGCCAGTAGCGATTTTCGGTCTGCTACTTTCATTTCTCCATAAGCAGCGATAACTTCGGCAAGCACATCGTCTTCCGCATAAAAGTAGGCCGTTTGCACACCCAATACTTTTGCCATATTTTGTGCCGTCAGGAAATCCGGCGAATGTTTGCCTCGCTCGTATTGGTTGATTCTGGCGGAAGATGAGAATTCGTCTATTCCTGCGCGTACTCCCAATTCCATTTGCGAAATACCCAACTTTTCTCGCGCTGCTTTCATGCGGCGAGCGAAGGGTGAAAATTCTTTGGCATGTTTAACCATACCTAAGATAATCTTAGTTTTTTGTTGACAAGATACTAAGGATTACTTAGTGTTGCGTATGTAGCCTCAAGCCATTGCTTTTTACAACAAGAAAGGGAGCGACTATGTTTTGTTCAAAATGCGGGAGCGAAAATCCGGTCGAAGCAAAATTTTGCAAGTCTTGCGGCACTGTTATAGGGGAAGAATCAACTTCTGGCAATGCGCCATCCCAAACACAACCTGCGGCCAAGAGTGCGCCGACAGCGGACTATGGTTCAGTAAGGTAACTCCCGGATTCCGTTGCGCTGCATCCAGGCTACATGCTAATTGCAGACAATTTACCGAAGAGTCAGCAAAATAATATTTTCATGCATTCGACTTAGTCCTCGTTTTTGAAATCTGGGATTCATATCCAGTACGTCATGATTAGACAATAGGCGAATCTCGGCATAATCCCGATAGAGAGCCTCAACTTCTGAATTCGAAACTGCAAATGGTGGTCCGGTCATTTCTTCTTGGGGATAATCAATTGTAACGAGAAGAATTTGAGTTGAGGTTGGCAGAATGTTTACCAGGTGGCGCACATAATTTGCCCGCATTTCCGGGGGTAGCGCAATCATGGAAGCGCGGTCATACACCACATTGACATTCAAAAGATCATCCCTTACCAAATTAAAATAATCACCCAGGATGATACTTACATTATCAGCTTCGTAACGGTCGAACCTTTCGCCTCTTGATTTGAGTGGGAATGGCCGAAGTTCGTGAAAAACTCAGTTACCGCAATGGGGCTCAATTCAATCCCAAGCACAGAAAAACCTTGATTACGCAGCCAAACCATATCTTGACTCATGCCGCATAACGGCACGAAAACCTTGCAGCCCTGAATTGGATGCAAATCTTGCCAGTGCTTTATTAAGTAGGGATTGATTTCATTTTGATGAAAGCCGGTTTCCCCACGTTCCCAACGTTCAATCCAAAAGTCTTTTTTCATTATCTCTTAGTATTTCAACTCAAGCCGGGAGTCCATATTTTTTGTTGTTTTGTTGATGAGATTGGTGAATCCGGTTTATTATGCAAAGTTAGTCGCACGGCAATATTCAATTCAACCTCCGGATTAACTGTCGTATTGTGTATTTATTTTTTAAGGATTTGTAAATAATGTCAATTAAGTCTTGCATTTTGTTGGTAAGCGCAACCTCCCTGCTCAGCTTGAGTGCCTGTAATGTCGGAGAACACGGCAAGACTGAAAATACTCTTGCAATTGGAGGGGTCGCTGCCACTGTAAACGGCATCCCTATCAGTAATGATACTGTAGATCATATCATTGGCGAGGGTATGGCAATGGGGCGGCCTGATAGCCCTGAATCGCGCAAGGCGATCATCAACCAGCTCGCCATGCAGATACTTGTATCACAGGAAGCAATCAAGAAAAAACTGGATGAAACACCCGCAGTAATCGACCAGATCAATCTGACCAAACAGTCTATCCTTGCCAATGCCTTCGCTCAGGACTTTATGAAGAATAACCCTGTCAGCGACGACATGTTGAAAGCCGAGTATGAGAAGATCAAGGCGCAGATGTCGGGCACCGAATATAAGGCACGCCACATTCTGGTAAAGAGTGAAGCTGAAGCCAAGGACATCATCGCAAAACTGAAAACAAATTCCGGTCAATTCGACAAACTGGCTAAAGAAAAATCTGAGGATGCCGGCTCCAGGAATGGTGGCGGCGAACTGGGCTGGTTTGACCCGCATGGCATGGTGCCGGAATTCGGTGCTGCTGTCGCCAAGCTGGAAAAAGGCAAATTTACACTTGAGCCGGTCAAGACTCAGTACGGCTATCATGTAATTCTGCTGGAAGATACCCGCTCCCAACCCATTCCCACTATTGAACAAGTGAAGCCGCAATTATCCAAGCAAGTACAACAGCAAAATATGAAGAAGCTGATAGATGACTTGATGTCCAAAGCCAAGATTGAAATCAGTGCCTCATCGGCAGTGGCACCCACCAAAAAATCAGAATAATGCGCGGGGGGTGACTGTGTTACTGGCGGAGGTAAAAGTAAAGCCAATGGCTTAGAAACAGCCTTTTGTCATCTCTTTGGGCTGTGATCCAGCCTATACATGACGCCCGCTAGCCGCGTGGGTGATGCTGCGCGTGCAACTGCTTCAACCGCTCCCGCGCTACATGGGTGTAAATCTGCGTGGTGGAAATATCCGCATGACCCAATAACATCTGCACCACGCGCAAGTCCGCGCCGTGGTTGAGCAGGTGAGTGGCGAAGGCGTGGCGCAGGGTATGGGGGGAGAGCGATTTATTCAGACCGCAATTTCGTGCATGTTTTTTAATCAGAAACCAGAACATCTGCCGCGTCATCGCCTCGGCGCGCTGGGTTACGAACAACGCATCGCTGAGTTTGCCCGTCAGTAGCGCCGGGCGACCTTCTGCGAGGTAGCGCCTGATCCAGTCCAGGGCTTCTTCACCCAGCGGCACCAGACGCTCCTTGCTGCCTTTGCCCATCACCCGAACTACGCCCATGTCGAGGCTGACTTGCGCTACGCTGAGGGTGACCAGTTCGGACACGCGCAGGCCGGTGGCGTACAGCACTTCCAGCATGGTGCGGTCACGTAGTCCCAGTGGAGTTTGCACATCCGGCGCCTCCAGCAGCAATTCGACATCCTGTTCGGTAAGGCTCTTGGGCAGGCTGCGCGGCAGTTTGGGCGGGGCGATTTGCAGCGTGGGGTCGGTGGCTATTTTGTTTTGTCGCAACAGGTAGCGGAACAGGCGCTTGAGGCTGGAGATGGCACGTCCGGTGCTGGTGGACTTGGCCTTTTGATCGTACAGATGTGCGAGGTAGCCCTGAATGTCGGCGTGCATGGTTTCCAGCAGTGGAACGCCGCGCTGCTGCTCCAGCCATGCGGAGAATTTATTCAGGTCGCGCCGGTAGCTTTCCAGCGTGTTGCGTGACAGGCCATCCTCCAGCCACAGGCTGTCGCCGAATTCGTCGAGGAGGTCGGTGTTGTTCATTTTGGTTTTGTCATTCCGGGCTTGACCCGGAATCCAGCGCTTTTACTAAACTGGATTCCCGCCTTCGCGGGAACGACGGATTCTAGTTCGGTCACACCCTCATGCGCCAGCAGCCAGCGCTTGATATCCAGCGCGTAACCGCCGCTGTGGTGCATGAAACCGCCCATGCCGGATTTGCCTACGACGCGATGGCAGGGAATGACAATGGGAATAGGATTGTTACCGCACGCCTGGCCGACCGCACGCGGGCTGGAGCCGAGTTGAGCGGCGAGATCGCCATAGGTACGCACTTGCCCGCGCGGGATGGCGCACATCGCTTGCCATACTTTGTTTTGGTGCTCAGTGCCGCCGTGTTTGAGTGGGAGATCGAAATGAAAACCAGCATCGGCGAAATATGCCGATAATTCTTCGCATACTTTTTTTGCAAAAACATTGCGCGGCGACTGTAATATGGTGCCCGGCGGGAGAAATTCGACGCCACTCAATGATTCATCAGTGCAAAGAATGCCGAGTGCACCGAAGGGAGTTTTGAGCTTTGCCTGATAATCCATGCCTCCATGATAGCGCAATAAAAAACGGGAAGCATCTGCCTCCCGTTTTTCTGGAACCCGCCGCAGCTTACGCTTCGACTTTGGTTTTGCGTGCTGCCAGCTTTTCCTTGATACGTGCCGACTTGCCGGAGCGGTCGCGCAGGTAATAAAGCTTGGCGCGGCGCACGTCGCCACGACGCTTCAGTTCGATGCCGGCGATGCTGGGGGAATAAGTCTGGAAAGTACGCTCCACGCCTTCACCGGCGGAAACCTTGCGCACGATGAACGAGGAGTTGAGTCCCTTGTTGCGCTTGGCAATCACCACGCCTTCGAAAGCCTGGGTACGCTTGCGCTCGCCTTCCACCACGTTCACACTGACGATTACGGTGTCGCCGGGGCCGAAATTAGGGATTGTTTTACCCAGACGGGCAATTTCTTCCTGCTCAAGTATTGCGATCAGATTCATTTTGTTTCCTCTTGTTGTACGGATGCTTGTTCCTGCTGGTACTCTGCCAGTAGCCGAGCTTCCTGTTTCGTTAACTGGCGCTGTGCCAGCAAATCCGGGCGACGTTCCGCAGTCCTGCCTAATGCCTGCTTCAATCGCCACCTCTCTATCTCGGCGTGGTGTCCGGACATCAATACTTCCGGAACCTCCTCGCCGTTATAAACCTCGGGCCGCGTGTAGTGCGGACAATCCAGCAGACCCTTTACAAACGAGTCCTGCTGCGCCGATGCGTCATCGCCCAATACGCCGGGGATCTGCCGCACCAGGCTATCCATCAACACCATCGCCGCCAACTCGCCACCGGACAACACGTAGTCGCCGATGGAAAGCTCTTCATCCACTTGCTGCCGAAGCAGGCGCTCATCCACCCCTTCGTAACGGCTTGCCAGCAAAATCAATCCTGCGTCGCGCGCCAGCAGTTCCATCACTACTACATGGGTGAGCGGCCTGCCTTGCGGCGACAAATGAATCACGCAAGGCTTCGCGATTCCACTGGCAGCCTGCGCTGCTTTCGCTGCGCTGATCGCTTTTTCCAGCGGCTCTGCCAGCATCACCATCCCCGGACCACCACCATACGGGCGATCATCCACAGTGCGGTAGTTGTCCGTCGTAAAATCGCGCGGATTCCACGTCTGCAACACAAACTTGCCCTGCTCCTTCGCGCGTCGCGTTACACCATACTGGGTAATTGCGCCGAATATTTCGGGGAACAGGGTAATAACATCAAACCGCATACGAGTAGACCGTTCCGTTAAAACCGTTACCGTTCGCGGTGACCCTTCGGCTTTGCTCAGGACTAAAGGCCTTGCCGAACCGCCTCTTTCTTGCCATTACAAGCCTTCGACAAGCTCAGGCCGAACGGCTTATTTTAGGTGGAACAATCTACCACTCAATGCTTCTCAGCCCAATCCGCAGCCCAGTCAACCCGGATCACTTTATCTGTCAAGCTCACTTGCTTGATGGCGCTGGCAATAAACGGGATCAGAATCTCGCCGCTCGCCCCCCGCACACACAGCACCTGATTGGCACCGGTATCCATCAAGTTGTCAACCATGCCCAGACTTTCGCCTGCGACATTCACTACCTCAAGGCCGATCAGATCAGCCCAGTAATATTCATCTTCGGCTTGTTGCGGAAGGCTGCTGCGCGGCACGGCCACCAGCAAGCCTTTAAACTTTTCTGCGCCAGTCCGGTCGTTGCAACCCGGAAACTTGGCAATCAGGCCTTTGCTTTGTAGCGCAAACTTTTCCACGGTCATCTCGCGCCAGGGATGTTTGTCATCCCCCAGCCACCAGACCGGAAAGTCGGCAAGACTATCCGCAAACTCGGTGTAAGTTTTCAGCTTCACCCAGCCGAGTATGCCCTGCGCACCCGCCACCCGCCCCATGATTATCATGGGGTCTGTTTCGTTACGCTGTTGCTGCGGCACCAGCGCGCTTGACCAGCTTGGCAACGGCCTCGCTTACTTGCGCGCCCTTTTCCTGCCAGTGCGCCACGCGATCCAACTGGATACGCATACCGTCCGCGCCTTCAGGCGCAACCGGGTTGTAAAACCCGATGCGCTCGATGAAGCGACCATCACGGCGATTGCGCGAATCAGCCACCACCACATTAAAGAATGGGCGGTTCTTGGAACCGCCGCGTGAAAATCGAATGACAACCATAGTTAACCTACTTTTCGTTAGCAATTATCTTCTTAGCGAATGCCAAGGGGGCGCGATTCTACGACACTTTCCGTAGTTATGGCAACAATTATGCTCGATCCCGAGTTTGCTCGGATCAAAGGCTACCGCCACAATCGGGACAAGAATACTTATCGAGGCCCTTCATTCATTCCAGATGTCGTGCCATGCGCATCAATACAATCTCTCGCGGGAACAGCGTCACTACTGAATCCACTGACGGGGT
>CAIQPV010000118.1 GCA_903873725.1 uncultured Nitrosomonadales bacterium | reverse complement strand
GTCGTGGGTTCGAGCCCCATCAGCCACCCCAATAAATACTAGGTTCTTTGCTACTTGGTTTGTAGCAGTTGGAATCTTTTTAGGCTAAATTGGAATTCAAGGCCTTACAGGCTCTTCCTTTTGACCTCTTTGGTTCGGTCGTAAATCCGGGCTGTAGTCCCCGGATTGGCGTGTAAATCTGGTAGTGCACCCCGCCGCAGCTTGTGCTGGGTGACGTGGTAAGCGCGCAGATCGTGGAAGGTGAATCGCTTACTGATGGCCTTTTGCTCCAGCGCCAGTTTCACCAGCTTTGACCACATCGCCTTGAAGCCGCTTTCGGTGTACGAATTTCCGACGCGGTTGGGGAACACGGTTCCAAGGCGGTCATTTTTTGCCAGTCCACGCAGCCGGGTCAGCAGATCGGCCAGTGCAGGGCTGATAGCAATCACTTCCACAACCGCCTTGTCTCGCTGCTTGCTTCGCATCAGGCGGATTTCGGTCTTCCCGACCTGTGGCCAGTGCAGGTCGAGGAACTCGATTCTCCGATTCCCGGTCAGTGCCGCGAACTCGGCCATGGATGCCAGGACATGCGCCTGACCCTTGCGCTCGCGCGCCCACTTCAGGAAGCTCACCAAGGTCTCAACCTCTGGCGCCTCTTTACGCGGGCGCTCCTTGTTGCTGCGCACCTGCTTGCGCGGGTTCACCAGAATGTCGCCGCGCTCGATGGCGACGTTCATCAGATTCGACATCAGGGCCATCTCCCGATTTGCCCGTACCGGCGAAGCCTTGCGCTCCACGCGCAGGTATCTCGCGCACATCGCAGGCGTCACCGCAGCCGGATCGGCCTCACCGAATACCTTCAGCAATTCTTTGGAGCACTGTGTGTAATCCGTGCGGGTGGCGTCCGACAGCTCGCGCCACTCTGGCGAATCCTGATACAGCGCCCACAGGTGCTTCACGGTTCCCCTGATGGGGTTTTCGTTGTTAAGGTCCAGCACACGTCGAATCGCCGCCGCCTTGTCAGTGCCAAGCGGGATCGGCTTTTTACCTACCGGGTGGTACCGATAGCTGACCAAGCCATCCTTGCGCGGAATGGCCTCCATGCGCAGAAGCAACCCGGTGGCGCTGGCCCGGTCCTTCGGGCGCGTCATGCTGCCACGCTCCACACTGGGCCGCGTTGGGCCTTGCGGGCAGGCTGAGTGATGCCGTTCATAACTGCATCATAGTGGGCACGGTTGACCAATGGCTTCCCATTCGGCTTTCGGCGCACCGTCAGCCCCATCCGCTCTAGATAGATCGCCCTCGCATGGTTTTGCACCAATCCGTCGCAGATCATGTCGATTTCGGCATCGGTGAGGTCTGGAGTCACGGTGTATTTAAAATATTTTCTACTAACCATAGTATATACGATACGCCGTGTAATGTCAAGGAGTGTGCGTTGTCGAAGGAGCGGGACGACATGGAATGCAGGGAAATATCGACGCTCGAAGGTATCTACGATACTTCAACGAAGCCTTCACGAACCAACTCGGCGGAGTCCTGGTGGCTGAGGTGGACTTGCCGCCCGGCGACAGGATCGTGCAACGCCTTGAACAGCATATCAAGGATAAGGGACGGACAATTCGTCCATCCGGTGGCTTCAACCACTACGCGGTCGCCACCCGGTTCGCGTCATCGCCGCCGAAGTCGCTTGATGCAGCGACCATGGCGCGGTTCAAGGCCTTATTCGTAGCAGTCAATACATACTGAGACTGGAAAAGCACCAATTCGCCGTGCATCAACTGATTCTGGCCGGAACGCATCGAGCCGCGAATCCGCTAGGCACTGGCCTCGATCTTCTGCTGAAAACGGCGGGTAAAGAAATCGATTGCATCGAACTCACTGAGCACACGCGAACCTGAAATGCTGGCGACGAACACATTACGGGATTTTTTAGTCGGAAATCCGAAGTGCGCCATTTCTTCAGGGCTGTCATTCTTGATGTGCCTGGCTCCAGCAATGCGCTCCAGTGCAGCCATGGATTCATCGCATATGTTCGCTAATGCCCAGTGCATCTCGCATGCGATAACACGAACGGCGATGGCAGCTTCTTTGCAAGCCTCCACATCCTCGTCTGGCATGCCCCAGGCAATTTGGTCGGCCAAGTCTCCTGCCTTTTTGCTTTCCTTGTCGGTCGGCGCGGTCAGCGCAAGTGCCAGGGCGCCAAGAAGGGCTTGCTTGTGGTTCATTTCGAAGAATTTGAGTGGTTTCATTGTTTTTCCAAGATTTTCGTGGTACGTATGGTATATACCATGAGCGTTATTGTTGCAAGTCAAATTATGTGAATTTATTGGCATAAGGAATGGCACCTTGTGTTTGGTCGCCACCCCCACCCCCACCG
>CAIQPV010000117.1 GCA_903873725.1 uncultured Nitrosomonadales bacterium | reverse complement strand
GGTGGCGGGGTCCATCATCAGTCCCCGTATCCTGACCTCAATATCCATGATTTGCCTCTTCTCCGTGCTCTCCGAAGCCCGCATTCATTCTAGACGCTTTCACCCACCAGACTGTTCGGGTGCGTCCCCGTGATTCTCACCTGCATATAGCTGCCCGGTGCCGGCATAATCGGTTGACCGCAGGTAAAATTGACCGGCTTATTCTGGCTGCTACGTCCGATAATCTGTTCCCGCGCTGGATTAAGCCCCTCAATCATCACTTCCATGATTTGCCCTAAGTGTTTGGCGTAATTGACCCTCTGTATCTCGCGCTGACGGTCAAGCAGCACTTGAAGGCGAGCGGATTTGTCTGCCTCACTGATGGAATCGATCATGGTAAGCGAAGGCGTGTTCGGCCGTGCCGAGTATTTGAAACCGAAGACGCAATCGAATTCGACCTGGGCAAGCAGGTCCATGGTTTGGATGAAGTCGTCCGGTGTCTCGCCTGGAAACCCCACAATAATGTCGGTTGAGATCGAGATGGGCCGGCGGGCCGCCTTGATCCAGCTGATCCGTTCCAGGTACCACTCCGGGGTGTACTCCCGCGCCATAAGTTTCAGTACTCGCGCGGATCCCGATTGCACCGGCAGATGCACATGGTCGCAGAGCGCAGGAACCTGGTCGATGACCTCGACGATATCACGGGTAAAGTCACGCGGATGGCTGGTGGTAAAACGCACGCGGCGGATTCCGCCCACCTCTCCCACGGCCGCCAGCAACTCCGCAAAGCTGCGCTTCCCTTCCGGGTCGCGATAACTGTTTACATTCTGGCCCAGCAACTGAATCTCGGTGTAGCCCTGGTCGGCAATACGCCGCGCCTCGGCCAGCACCGACGTGGAAGAACGGCTGCGTTCCTTGCCGCGCGTATAAGGCACCACGCAATAGGCGCAGAACTTGTCGCAACCTTCAATGATGGTGATGTAGCCGCGGTAAGGGTTCTGGCGGGAGGTGAATTCCGTCTCGAAGGTTTCTTCCGTCTGCCGGTCGTCGAGACCCGTAATGCGCGTCTCGCCCGATTCCAGCCGGGTGAGCATTTCGGGCAGTTTTCGGTAGGAAGCAGATCCTGAAACCAGCGAAACATACGGCGCCCGCTCGAAGATCTTTTCGCCCTCCTGCTGCGCCACGCACCCCAGCACAGCAAAGCGTTTGCCGGCTTTGTGCAATTTTTTATAGTCGTTGAGGCGGTTGAAAACCTTTTGCTCGGCTTTGTCGCGGATAGAACAGGTGTTGTAGAGGATCAGGCCGGCATCTTCTTCCGTCTCCACCTGCCGGTAGCCCTCGTGCTGCAGTGTGCCAATGACCTTTTCCGAGTCATGTGCGTTCATCTGGCAGCCGAAAGTTTCAAGATAGAAGGTTTTGTCGGTTGCCATAACAACTCCAAGTATATCGTGATTCGCATCACACAGGCTGCTGCCCATCACGACTGGCCCAGTCCCGGTCGCGCTGCTGTTGAGCCAGCTGGGGTATTGAACGCGCAGTAGCCTCAGAAAACGGACCGCGCACACCCTGGATTCAGCGCAATCCGGTGTGCAGGTAAGCCAGCAGCGCCTCCATCTGTTCCTCGGTAAATCGCCCTGTGAACGCCGGCATCATCCCCTTGCCGCCCAGAACCACGCGCCGGACCTGGCCGTCACTGGCCGGCGAGCCGCTGGACAGCGCTGTCTGCTTGAAGAGGCCGTGCAGGTCAGGCGGTACCTTTTTGAGTGCCAGGTCATTCTCTTCATGGCAATGAGCGCAGCGAACCAGGTAAAGGTGCTTCCCTTCCCC
>CAIQPV010000116.1 GCA_903873725.1 uncultured Nitrosomonadales bacterium | reverse complement strand
TCTTATGACAGAGCCGTATTGGACTATCGCATTGAATCGAATCCGGCATTCCTGCTTGAGGCAACCGTTGCAAATTATTTCATGTTCTTGTTATCCATGATTAGCATAGATCGGGAACGTGCAGGCATAACGCCCAAACCGAAATGATGGGTCGTATGATGGACAGCGTTCTTCCGTGAACGGTTAATAACAGCCGGTCGATACTGCCATGTTATGTAGATAGTGTAGTGGCAGGATATCGCCCAACATAAGAGACCTCACGTTGCGACGGAGATGCAAGGTGCTAGTGGATTAAAGCCTTTAATGATTGTTTCTTAGGAACCCGAGACCCTATGGAAAGCACCTTTTCTAAATTGCTTGCTGTGCTAATGGCAGTCGGCCTTGGTTACATGATTTACCAAAAAACATCCGCACGTCCACCACCAGTGCAACTTGATAGCGCGAAGTCACCTCAAGGCTCGCTGATGACAGAAAGCGCGCCAATGGCATCTATCGTGGTTCCCAGTTCCGAAACTACGTCCCAACAGTCAGGGTCACAACCCGAAGAGCAACCTCCGGCGGCGGCATCGTCACCAAGGCAACCGGAACTGCAGACTAACACCGCTGACGTTAACAATATCAATGCTGTTCCACTCCCGAATCTGACCACGCAACGTAGAGCCTATTATGATTTCCTGTCGAAAAGAAATCCGCGCGCCTTCTTGATCTGCAACGACAACAGCGTGAAGGTTGTGGCTGGCGGTTTGACCTACGTTAATAATCAGATAGCGGAGGTGACAGGTCGATGCGCGCCGTATGCCATTGATGACGCTGTAGTCTGGACCGGTAAATGATTCATGTAGTTTCAGGCGCCCTTGCATCGGCGTGTGAGGCGCACGTGCTCCACTAAGAACCGACGTTGCCTGCTCGCAGTCTTCTTCTGACTTTACTGGGCTGCAGGTTTCTACAACGCCTCTGACGTACCGTGGCTGGCTACCAATTATTGAATGTTATGGCAAAGATATCGTTCTACGAATTGTTGGGTATCAGCGACAAGGCCACGCCCGAGGAGATTCAAACGGCGTTTGAACAGGCATGCACTGTCTTGGAAGGACAGTCAGACTCGGAGGAACGCCGCAACCGCTTGGTCTTCTTGAAGCATGCGCGCGATAACCTGCTGGATGGCCGCAAACGGGCGCTCCACGACCGCGACAACCGGCAGTTCGTGAGTCCACCGGTTCTGGCCTCCAAAAGCGGCAGCGGCTGGTGGCTGGCCGGCATCGCGGGTGTCGTGGCAGGCTATATGCTGGCATGGTGGATGGACAAACCGATTGCCGCACCTGTCTCTTCCGCGGCGATGTCTTCGGATTTGGGCAAAGGGGCGCTCGTCGCGCAGGCCGTCAACACAGCGGTTCCAAGCATCGAGCCACATCCGACGGCAAGTATGAATTCCCGGAACAAGGCGGACGCAAGGCCCGCGCGACTGAGAGAACTGGCCTCAAGCAACGTCACGATGTTCGACATAAAGGACGAAGCCTACCGGATCGCAAATATGGGTGGCGTGCGGTTGCTGGACATTCAATTTGACGCAGACGCAAAGAGGGCCACCAATGTAGCGTGGGCGATGCCGACGCTGGAACGGAAGGAGCGTTACTGCTCAATAAGGATCGCCCGTGCGTATGGTCAGGACAGACTTCTTTCGGGCGAGCAAGTTACGGCGTATGAAAGCACCAGATACAAAGCCATCCTGGCGCACGAATTGTCCCACTGCGTGGACTGGTATGAAACCGGGTCCATGGGCTGGCGAACATACGGAAGCGGGATTTTGCAGCCGCGTGACCTGGCACCTACAGATGCGCCTAGCAGATGGAAAGAGGAATTCGCCGACCTGTATGCAATTCACCTGCTGAAGCTTGCCTACGGCGATGATGTCGCTATGGATGCCGCGCAAATCATAGCGTTTGAGAGGAAGGGCAACAACCATCCTTCGTACAGACACTCGTGGATTCCCTTGGAACGGGGCAACCCGCTGGGTATCAATGACCCGGCCGACGCCAACGCGATCATCGTGAAGTATTGGACTCAATGAGCACCGATATTACCGGCACCTTGGCG
>CAIQPV010000115.1 GCA_903873725.1 uncultured Nitrosomonadales bacterium | reverse complement strand
TTCGAATGTTAAGGCACATAGCGATGGTTACAAGCTCTCTTGGCAGCTCTCAGAAATTTAGAATTTGTGCACAGGATTTAGAAACTCTTCTTTGAGACGCTATGCATCGGCTCGTTTGAGTGCAAACAAAGGCCCTCAGGCCCTCATCGCCTGCATCAATTCTGATATTCCCATTATTCGCATCATTCGTTTCAGATTATAGGCGAGTACATGCAGGCTCATCTCCGTACTGACCCGATCGAGTGTCCTCGTCAAGAAATGCGTTGCCCCCATCCAGGATTTGATCGTGCCAAACGGATGCTCGACAGTTTCACGACGGATGCGCATGGCATCAGGGGCGTGATCCAGACGAGATTGCATGGCATCAAGAAGCCCCTCATTCTCCCAACGTTTTATCCGCCGCATATCGCCTGTCGTACATTGCGTCTTCATGGAACAAGGCTGGCAGTTCAAGCTCGAGTTGTAGTAACAGTCCATATTTAATCTGTGCTCAACACTGGAAAATCGCTTGGTCAGAGTTTGTCCGGCGGGGCAGCGGTATTCGTCGCGCTCTGCATCGTAGATAAAATCAGATCTGCCGAACCGTCCACCCGCTGTCGACGTAGAAGTTTCAGTCTTTGGAACGATCACGGTCAGGCCAGCTTCGTGGCTTGCAAGAATTTCTTCGCTCTTGAAGTATCCTCGATCTGCAATTGCGGTTAGTCCTCGTGTTCCCATCGCTTCTCTTGCCTGTTTCCCCATTGAGGTCAACTGATCACGATCAATTCCGATATTGGTTACTTCGTGCGCTACGATCAAATGATGTTTCGCGTCCACTGCAGTCTGTACGTTGTAGCCTACAATGCCGGTTCCACGCGTCTTCATCGAACGGGCATCTGGATCGGTAAGCGATATCTGCTTGTCTGGAGTTTCGTTAAGAACAACTTCAACTTCCTTGAGTGCCTGCATCTGTGTCTTCAAAGCGGCAATCTTGTCTTCTAGCCTTTCTCTTTTGATCTTTGCGACCGCAGGCTCTTGCCGATCTGCCGTGTCGAGAGCTACAAGATACCGATTGATGCTGGATTCGATTTCTTCCATGCGCCGTTGCAACTTGGCGCTGGTAAAGTTACGGTCGCGATTGTTAACCGCCTTGAACTTGCTCCCGTCAATGGCAACTAGGGCCTCCGAGAATAGACCAAGTTTCTGGCACAGTACTACAAATTGCCGGCAGACTTTGCAAATGGCTTTGCCGTTGTCCTTACGGAAGTCTGCGATGGTCTTGAAGTCCGGTGTCAAACGACCAGTCAGCCACATCAACTCAACGTTGCGTTGTGCTTCCTTCTCAAGCCGACGACTGGATTGGATGCGATTGAGGTAACCGTAGATGTAAATCTTGAGAAGTACTGCCGGGTGATATGCTGGCCTTCCAGTTGCGGCTGGATCAACTCCTTCAAATCCTAACTGGACAAGATCAAGTTCATCGACAAAAACATCGACTACTCTGACCGGGTTGGTATCTGCAACATAGTCGTCGAGCAGTTCCGGCAACAATGTTGCTTGAGTTCTATCTTCGCCCTGAATGAATCGCTTCATCTGTGTTTCTCCAACGTATTAACCAATACATCTATAACGCACGACGGGACTTTTGGTGTACATTGGAAACTACGTTTTCACACAGTCTGGGCCGGTCCCGGACAGTCGCCAATGTCCGTTACGGTGCATCCAAATTATTACATTTTTTATGCCTGCGAGTAAAAATTTAAATCAGCGATTTGAAGCTGTAACCGGACCTTCCCGCAGGCTAAGCCGATTACCTTTTTAGAAAACCGACACCGTCCGGTATGGCCGCAGCCGGACGACCGTAAACACTACAAGCGCTGGCAATTTTCTTCTCCAAGCGCAGCTCGGTGAATTTTTCGCTCCAGCTTCGGCGATGGCTGCCAGTGGCCACCTTGCGCGATAAAGCGATGACTGGCGTCAACAACGACGGTGTTGTTCGTTGTTGGCGGTTCAAGAAAATGTTCAGCAAGTGCGAAGTTTTGGCGCACCAGAGTGTTACGGTCCAATTTTCCTTGCTCGTCAAATCTGAGCACCTCATATATAAGCCGGACAATGCTATATGGAACACGATCGCGAAGCTCCACGATTGCTTCTGCCATACGCACTCGCTGACCGGCGAAGCGCAGCATGGGATGATTTTCTGGATCGTCGAACATTTCAGTGAACTTCGTGCGAGCTAACCGATATAGGGTTTCGTCTTGGCCAACAATAAATATCCGGATTGAACATGCCACGGCAAGTTTTCCTTCGCAGATTAACGTGCTTTATTATAAAGCCATCTTGTATGGGATGAGGTCTGTCTAACGGCGCGCTCGTGTAGGAGCAAAGTTTTTCTAGCGCATTTTCAGTACCGAACCATGAGCAAGATTGCGTCGACCTTCCGGTAATCGGAGTCATTGCCTGCAACCCGTTCGCCTTGTTCAAGCACTTTGCACCGAGGGATGAACGCGGCTATTCTTGAGAAGAGGTGATTGAGACTCTTCTCGCCATCGTAATTCGTGACCGTAATTGACATCATAGCTAATGCGCCACACAAAGATGAACCATCGTCCAATCCGCTGTAGAATTACAATCAACGCCCAAACATAACATTATTCCTGCCATGACACGATCAGACTTGGTTGACCGCCTCGCCACCTTACATCCGAAACTTCAAGTCAAAGATGCCGAATTCGCAGTCAGGGTGATCCTTGATGCAATGACAGCCGCGCTGTCACGCGGCGATCGTGTCGAGATTCGCGGCTTCGGCAGCTTTGCATTGAATTATCGTCCACCCCGTACAGGCCGCAATCCCAAAACGGGTGTGGCTGTAAACGTACCCGCCAAGTATGTTCCCCACTTCAAAACCGGCAAGGAACTGCGCGAACGAGTCGACCAAGACTGATATGGCGGCCGAGTCCATCCCCACATTTTCACCCCGGCTGAAAAACTGTGGGCGGCGATTCCAGCGGATGCGAAAAATCGAATAATCGCCAACGTTTGGTATGGATAGCTAGCCCACAACAAAATTGCGAGTAATCATTTTTACAACCTCTTCTGCAAATTACTGATCCAAAACCATGACGTAATAGCTTTTACAGACATGATGCAAGGAATTATCCAACTGGGGATCGGCAGCGGAATTATTAGCCAGATCACTACAGCGATCAGCAGGTAGTGAGTTAGTTTAACTCCCACTTTATGTTTGATCGGGCTTTGGGAAATAAATGAATCTTTATTGATTTCTCGCGTATAGAACCCGTCTATGATTGCCGACGTTAGTAATGGCATGCACAGCAACATCCACATAACAGCAACGAATAGACGGTACCCGAACAGATTAATCCAGATCAAGGATACGTCAATCCGCTCCATCAGCCATGCATCCACTTGGCTTGAGCTGGAGTTTTCTGCTGAAGATCTCAACTTCGTTGCCAGGTCTTTCACAAATGGCATTGACTGAGACAATAGCCACTCGTTTGTTTCAGTGCCACCGTAGTCGATTATTTGCTCTTGTTCCGACTTCCATGTGCTTTCAATTATTTTATATGGCGTAAACAACCCAATCCCTAACAGGACAAGAAGCAGGAAAATTAAAGCGTAAAATCCTGAGTTCGATTCGGTTTGTTTTTTTTGCTGCGCCATGATTTAGAGGAGAATGTATACAGCATTGGGGGATATAACGACTACCTCGCCAAAGTGAACATTCGGAAGTGGCCACGTCGCGTCAGTTGGACAGGAAAAACGCGGCAACTCCGCCCCTTTAGCTAGAAGCTTGGTATAACACAGAGAGGCCGGTCCAGCACTCGCGGGCACGCGATCCGATTCATGCTGGAGCCAATCAAAAAACGCCTGCATTCGCTTTGGACGCTTGGTTGGCACCTGAAAGGTATGGTGTTTTGCCACGGACATCGCGCCAAAAATAGCGGCAATGAAGTCAAACGATACGGATTCGTGAAACAAGTCGGCGAGGGGAGACACGGTAATAAGATGCGGCTTTTCCCATCTTAACGGCACTCCCATTTGATCTTCGTGGCACTGCACGTAAGGGAACGAACACCCAAATAACACGCCATTTGGTTTTTTAGCACGGAGACTTTCGACTTCACGTTCGGCGTAGCAGGTTTTGCACCCTGAAGATACCTCTATGCATCCCGTAACCGGGTTCCATGTTGCTTCTGGCCTCACAATTTGGGATTGCTTTGACATGGATAATGATTTCTGTTCGCTAATATTAAAACGGCTACAACTCTGCAGAAGCATTAACGTTGTCCAAATATTGAATAAGGGAGGGCAAATGCTTAACCAGAAATATTTCAGCAATCC
>CAIQPV010000114.1 GCA_903873725.1 uncultured Nitrosomonadales bacterium | reverse complement strand
GACTGCAGGCTGGGTAAAGTGACAGGGGTGGAGGCACTTATAAGATGGAAGCATCCCATTCTGGGTTTGTTAGAGCCGTCCGAATTTATTCCCCTGATTGAACACCATGACCTGATCATCACTATTGGTGAGTGGGTGGTACAAAATGCATTAAAGCAGCTTGTAAAATGGCAATCCCTTGGGATTGACCTTACTATCTCCATAAATATTTCTGCACGTCAATTACATCAGATCGATTTCATAGATCACTTGAATGTCCTGCTTGCGGGCCATGATCAGAATGTCATTCGCCGCCTGGAAATCGAAGTCACTGAAACGTCAGTTCTGGAAGATGTCAATGCCATCGCCAATGCAATACACAAATGTCGTGAAATGGGCGTTCGTATTGCGATTGATGATTTCGGTACCGGATTTTCTTCTTTGGCACATTTAAAGAAAATTCCTTTTGATATTCTGAAGATAGATAAGAGCTTTGTATTGGGAATGTTGCGTAATCCGGAAGACCTGGTGCTGGTTGATAGCGTGATCGGATTGGCGACTTCCTTCAATCGCAAGGTTATAGCAGAAGGTGTCGAATCGATTGATCATGTGCTGATGCTATTGGAGCTGAGATGTTCCCTCATGCAAGGGTATGAAATTGCCCGCCCCATGCCGGCAGAACAGATACCCTCATGGATCGGGAAATTTGCTCCCAATCCATTATGGAAGCTGGTCAACTCACAGCGTCCATCACGGAATTATTTCGAGATGCTGTTAGCTGAAGTGAATCATCGTCATTGGATTGAGCATCTTGTAAATGAACTTTGTGAGTCTCAAGAATCCTTTAATCCCGATTTACTGATTGATCACCGTCAGTGCCGTTTCGGGCGTTGGTACTATGGAGATGGACACCGGCAGTTTGGCACGGAGGATTGGTTTTTATCGATGGAACCCGTACATCAGCGTATTCACCAAACAGCAGCTCGCCTGTGTGAGCATAAACGTGCCGGAAAATTGGCTGAAGTGAAGGCTGAAGAAGCAATCCTGTTGTTCCAGCAGGATGAGCTGGATTTGCTTCTGAGAAGGTTGCGAAGTGAACTGGCTGATAAGTATTTGATGGATCAAATAACTAAACCACATGGAGAACCGACATGATAGGTCACGAACTTATTGTCTGGAATGATGAACTTGTTACCGGCGTGGATAAAATTGACGAACAGCACCGGATTCTGGTTAACAGCATAAACGATGCAAATGCCCGGTTGTCTGCCAATTCAAGTGCAGAAATACTGGAGCAAATTTCACGGGATTTACTGAGCTATGCGCTATACCACTTTGAAACCGAGGAAGAATTGATGCAGGAATTTAACTACGCCGGGAGTAATGCCGATGAGTCGGAGGCACACCTGCGACAACACCGTGAATTCTCTTCCAAAGTAGTTGCGGTTCGTGACGGAATCAAAGCCGGAAACCTGATTTCGCGTGAAGAACTGCTCACATTTCTCAACGGGTGGCTAATCAATCATATTCTCAAAACAGACAAGCGGCTGGGTGCTTTTATCGTGGCCAAGAGTCACGCCGGTTAGTGCAATGACAGAACAACAGCCGACAGACAATCCGCCGGAAAATGTAACCTCGGGAGCGAAAATCCGGGCCCTTCGGTTATACGGCAGGATATTGGATGCTATCGTTACTGCATTGATCTTTGTCATGCTGCTAACTCTGATAGGCGCTTTAGCCGGATTGATAATGGATTTCTTTGCAGCGGCGACCGCTTTCCGCGATGCACTGTCAAACCATAACCTTGCGCATGGATTGGTTGACGGAATTGACCGGGAACTGGTTATTGATGTTCTTTCTGTCTTTGTACTTATTGAATTGTTCCGCACCTTCACCGACTATCTGGAGTACCGGCGAGTCCGGTTAAGGATACTGGCTGAAGTCGGCATTGCTTTTATATTGCGTGAGATATTTATCGGATTATACGACCACACCATAAACTCGAATGAAATTCTGGCGCTGTCAGTGTTGCTGGCCGTTCTGGTAACGGCACGGATTGCATCCGTCAAATTCCAACCGCAAGGCAATAATCTGGATTAGATTCGGTTTCATGTGGTTGCCATATTGCTGATATGGTTGAGGTAAAAAGTTCAAGTCCATTTGAAATGCTGGTAGCTTAGAACGAGGATAGAAGGGAGTTGGGATGATTTGGCAAGATTTACTCAAGATTCGGACAGATGCTCCTTTGGTTCATAACATAACCAATTATGTTGTAATGAATACCACTGCCAATGCCCTTCTGGCGATTGGTGCTTCGCCCGTGATGGCTCACGCTATTGAGGAAGTTGAAGAAATGACCGGCTTGGCACAGGCACTGGTTCTCAACATAGGAACATTAAGTCAGTCATGGATCGAAGCGATGCTGATCGCCGGAAAAGAAGCACGTCGCCGAAACATTCCTGTTGTTTTAGATCCTGTCGGGTGTGGTGCAACGCAGTTCCGTACAAATACTGTGCAAAAACTGATCGATGAAATTCATCCAACAGTCATTCGCGGCAATGCTTCAGAAATCAGGGCGCTGATCAGTACTGGATCAGGTACAAAAGGTGTAGACAGCCTGCACACTCCCGATGAGGTTAGTGAAGATGCCGCCAGGCTTTCAAAATCCGCGGAATGTGTTGTTTCCGTAAGTGGCCCGGTAGACCTGGTCGTAGAGGGTAAAGTGGTAGTGCGAATCGCGAATGGTAACACCATGATGACTAAAGTAACCGGTATGGGATGCACCTCCAGTGCGATAACGGGAGCCTTTCTTGCCGTAAATAATTCAGCAATCAGGGCAGCAGCACATGCAATGGCAGTCATGGGAATTGCCGGGGAATTGGCTGCTGAGCGTGCTGCCGGACCGGGAAGTTTTCAGATGAATTTTCTGGACTCGCTTTATTGCATCAAAGAATCTGAAATTTCGCAGCGCCTCAAAATGCAAGGCTTTAACCAGACAAGCATAGGATGAGAATGTGCCTTTACAATAGCCGATGAGCACCAATGTTGGGTACAGTGCGGAACAATGAAGTTGTTCGCGGGTCGAATAGCCGGTTACGCAATAAATGTGCTGAAATAACCAAGAGGTATTCCAAGTGAGCGCACAAACCCATGAAACTGAAAGACTGCTCAGGCGCATCAGGGAATTGGAAATTGAATACGAAGCGCAAGAAAGGCTTAAAGAAAATACGCACATGGAGTTAGTCAAAAAATTAGAGGCCGCACAGATGAGAATACAGGAGCTTGAATCTCAGGTTCTTGCCAGTAAACGGCCGGATAATTCGAGCGTAGAAAAAACAGATCAGTGAGCAGCTTTGCTTGAAAGCACGTGATCCGAAGGTATTGTTATAACGTACATAGCCGATTTTGTTGAAACGAACTTAACATCAAAGGTGAATTGCAATGCATAAACTAGGCAACGTGGAAATGGAAAATGTCCAGGCGATAGCTTGGTCAATTGAAATCGTCACGTTTATTGTTGCAGCCCTGATTGCTTGGGGAGTGTGGAAGATAAGCAAGCGAGCTATCCGTAAGAAACAGTCGAAGCAAAATAATTCTGGAAGTACAAAATAAGTGGTTTCTGAATTCTGGCAACATCCGCATCTGAGAAATGCCGCGATTCTTATTGGCTTGGGGATATCTGAGCTCCGTTGAGCTTTTTCAATCAATCTCCAATAGGGGAAGATTACAATGCAAAAATCAGGCAGCGTGGAAATGGAAAATGTCGGGGCAATCAGTATGCGAAAAGTTGTTCTGTGAGGCATGGGAATCAATAAAATAAATGTTGCGCGGGGAATTTGCTGGATAGAAATTCCGGAAGCAGACCTGCGTATTTTGTGCGGATGCCCGGCAGATGCGGTCAAACACCTTATAAAACGCGGCCTGATCCTGCCCCATGAAGTAAATGGTATAACCAGCGAAACGGGGCCCAACGCCATCCTGTTATCTGATCTGCCGTTACAGCACGGCAATTTCACCAATCTTGCCGAGTTCCCGGTTTTGCAGATGCTCTACAAGCAGGGAATGATGCTGCCCGGTCATCCCAATAATACCGGTCGCAAGCCTCTGATACTAGGCTCGTCTGAACAGGTCGAGTCCCAGCTACGCTATATATACAGAGGAAATTATGGATTGGTTTCTCGCGAGGAAATAACCCAGGCAGGTGCGCCCCCTGATCAGGCCGCCGAAATGATGCGCCTGAAACTCAAGTTCGCTTTCGGACGCATTCAGCCGACACGTGACTTCCTGGACAGTTGCATAATTGGAGATGACGCTATTGAGATAGCAGATGGTGTGATCCTGCGTCGTTTGCAACCGAATGTTTTTGAGTTTCTGCATCAAGGCGAAACTGCGACGGTCGATTTGAATCTGCTCCCCGGAGAAACCTATGAATGCCCCTACCAACTAGGCTATCGGCGCTTTGAACCCGAGTATTTTGCTGTGATCCACTCGGGTGAAGGCGATGGCTGGGACTGCTACCGCCCCTGTATGGCGAGTATCATTACTTATCAGAATCGTGTTTACTTGATTGATGCCGGCCCGAATATTGGCGAAACCATGGTGGCACTGGGTATCAGCATAGACCAGGTGGACGGCATTTTCCACACTCATTCACACGACGACCACTTCGCCGGACTTACCACGCTGATGCGCTCCGGTCGCCGGATACGCTACTTTGCGACACCTTTGGTGCGTGCCTCGGTGGCGAAAAAGTTTGCGGCTTTGATGGGGGTATTGGAGGAGCACTTTGCCAATTTCTTTGATATTTGTGACCTTGACCTGGATATATGGAATGATGTCGAAGGTCTGGAGGTGATGCCAGTTTTCTCTCCGCATCCCGTGGAAACGAGTTTTTTCGTCTTTCGTACACGGTGGGGCGAGAGCTACCGCACTTATGCCCATTTCGCCGATATCGTGTCGATGGATGTTCTTAAAGGCATGATTACAGAACAGCACGATGCGCCCGGTCTGGATCAGCAAGCCTTTGAAACCACCCGACTGGCCTATATGGTACCCGTCGACCTGAAAAAAATAGATGTGGGGGGAGGCTTGATACATGGAGAAGCCAAAGATTTTAGGGACGATCACTCCACGCGGATTCTGTTGGCCCATCGGACCGGAGACAATACACCGAAGGAAAAAGAGATTGGCTCCAGCGCCGCTTTCGGCATTGTGGACGTACTGATTGCAGGGCAATCCGACGTGATGCGCCATCACGCATTCAACTATCTTCAAGCCCATCTTTCCGGTGTGCCGATTCATGATCTGCGAATGCTGGTCAATCACCCAATTACTGAGATCAACCCCGGGTTCATTATTCTCAAGGAAGGCGAGGAACCGCAGGAGGTGTTGTTGCTGGTAAGCGGGCTGGTGGAGAAAATTCGCACCCGGGATAACGTACTCTGCAGCCTGTCTGCCGGTTCGCTGATCGGCCTTGGCAACACGCTGCATAACAGGCCATCCCGGTATACCTACCGCACATCCTCATTCGTGCGGGTAATGAGACTACCTGTCGGCCTTTATTCCGGGGTCTTGCAGCGCAATGGTTTACTGGAACGGATGCGGCATGCATCCAATCTGCGCGATTTCCTGGAAACAACAAATCTGTTCAACGATAGCCTGCCGGCTACTACACTCGTGCACATCATCGACGGAGTAACAGAGAAGCGGTTTTTGCCGGGAGAGACTATCGGCAATGAAGATTTGCAGGTGCTTAACATTATTCGTTCCGGTCTCATTGAACGCGCGGTAGGCGACAAGGTTATTGATTTGCTGAAAGAACGCGATTTCT
>CAIQPV010000113.1 GCA_903873725.1 uncultured Nitrosomonadales bacterium | reverse complement strand
TTGCCAGGGAAGATCGGCCTGCCGGCCGCGGAAAGTAACAAAAAACAGCCCGAATCCATCACAAACAAAGACCTTGTTGCTATTACTTTTATAGTGTAGGTGATTGCCAGTGAATTCTTCAGCATTGGATCGTCATGGGATCTGCTTCTCTGATTGAAAAAGCTCCCTATTTTCCCATGGTGATTACCCTTAATGGTCAAATATTGCCCAGATCGAGGTCACACTCGGGATTGCGCTCACGTCTACGTCTTGCGGTAAAGGGGCAAGGCGGTAACTTGATTTCCTGACCAAGTAATCCTCACTTTTTTTTAGGGCTCCGTATGCAAGATCAACAATTTGATTACGTTGTCGTTGGCGGCGGCGCTGGCGGATGTGTCGTGGCCAGCCGGCTGTCCGAAGACCCCGCTGTTTCAGTTTGTCTGCTTGAAGCTGGTGGATCTGACTCTTCGGCCTTCATTCAAGCCCCACTCGGCTTTGCCGCAACCGCCGCGCTTGGTATTCACAATTGGAATTTCAACACCACCCCTCAACCAGGGTTGAATGGCCGTCGCGGTTTTCAGCCACGCGGCAAAGTGATGGGTGGCAGCAGTTCGGTTAATGCCATGGTCTACACGCGTGGCAATAGGCTGGATTACGACAATTGGGCCGCGCAAGGAAATCCTGGCTGGTCGTACGAAGAGGTCCTTCCGCTATTTAAACGGGCTGAGAACAGCGAGTGTTTCGGTGCCGATGCCTATCATGGCATTGGGGGCCCGCTAAACGTAAGCTATTTACGCAGTCCAAGCCCAATCAATCAGGCCTTTATCGAGGCCTGCGACAAACAAGGGCTGCCCCAGACCAAGGACTACAACGGCGCTTCCCAGTTTGGCTGCGCGCCAGCACAAGTCACGCAAAAGAACGGTGAGCGCTGCAGTGCAGCCAAGGCCTACATCAGCCCCCATCTGGGACGCCCAAACCTCACTGTCATTACCCAAGCGCATACGCAGCGCATATTACTGGAGGGCAAACGTGCCGTTGGTGCTGAATTTCTGCGGGATGGGCAAAACACCCGAGTTCGCGCTCGCCGCGAAGTCATCCTGTCTGGCGGCGCTTATGGGTCCCCGCAATTGTTGATGCTCTCGGGAGTTGGTCCTGCAACGCACCTCCAGGAATATGGAATCCCCGTTGTGCAAGACCTGCCGGGGGTTGGTCAAAACCTGCACGACCACGTTACGGCTGTTCTGATCTACCGCACAGAACGCAAAGAATCCACTTTTGGATTATCCCTGTCAGGATTGATTCAAATTGTGCGCAGTATTTTTGAATGGCGTAAGAAACGCAGCGGAATCATTACCAGCAACGTCGCCGAATCACAAGCCTTCATGTTTGCCGACAAGACCGAGAATGCCCCTGACATCCAGTTGGCGCTATGTACCGGCATCGTTGATGATCACACCCGCAAGAACCACTTAGGCCATGGCTACACGCTGCACGTAACCCTTATGCGCCCCAAGAGCCGTGGTAGCGTCAGACTGCAAAGCGCGAACGCGAAAGACGCACCATTGATAGATCCACAGTTCTTGTCTGATCCCCGTGACATGGCCTGTCTGATAAAAGGCACACAAATCGGTTACGACATCATGCAAGAGCAGGCCTTTGCTTCTTACCGTGGAACGATGCTTTATCCGTTTGAACGCAACAATCCTGTCCAGATTGAACAATTTCTGCGTGACCATGCAGATACCGAATACCACCCCTGTAGCACGTGCAAAATGGGCCCTTCCAGCGACCCCTTTGCAGTCGTGGACTCCAGCTTGAGGGTACACGGCATGGAGAGCCTGCGTGTAGTGGATGCATCCATCATGCCGCAGCTGGTCTCAGGTAACACCAACGCACCCACCATCATGATTGCGGAGAAGGCGGCGGACATTATTCGAGCCCAATATGCGCTCAGTGGCCTTCCTGGCTAATATCAGCACCCACTCTATTCTTGCAAACGTTTTCCCTTTAAACAACACCACGATAACGAATGAAACTCTATTACTCACCTGGCGCCTGTTCACTGTCAGTTCATATTGCACTCAAAGAGTCGGGGTTGGAATTTGAAGCTGTTGCTGCCCCAACAAAGACACACAAGCTGCCTGATGGTACCGACTACTACACGATCAA
>CAIQPV010000112.1 GCA_903873725.1 uncultured Nitrosomonadales bacterium | reverse complement strand
CTGACGTAACGGATGACTACGGCGATTTCCCCACGCTGACGAAACACGTTAACGCGAAAACTGCCAACTCCATTGGTCCGATGGGAGAAATTCATCTCCATGTTTTTTTCGAACTCGGCGATCTGCTCGGGGGTCATCATTTCATATGCAATGCGCTTGATGGTTACCGCATCCAGCGCTTGAGCATTCACCGGCACTGCAACGCCATTAATCTTGATGTTGATGGGGGCGCCCACGGAGAGAAACAGGTCGGAGGCCATTTTATCGGCCGCGAGCTGCAGGAGTGGTGTGATGATCATTAAGTTCTCCTTAAAAACCACGGGTAGCTGGCAGCCTGTAGCAGGTAGCTGGCCGTAGTTTTGCTATTGGGTACAAGCTATTTAAATGCCCCTTAACAACTCATTAATACCAACCTTTCCGCGCGTTTTTTCATCCACCTTCTTCACTATCACAGCGCAGTACAAACTGTAGCTGCCATCCTTGGAAGGCAGATTGCCGCTGACTACCACCGAGCCTGCGGGGATGCGTCCATAGCTTACCTCGCCGGTTTCGCGGTCGAAAATTTTTGTGCTTTGACCGATAAATACCCCCATCGAAATCACCGAACCTTCTTCCACGATCACGCCCTCGACAATTTCAGAGCGTGCACCGATGAAGCAGTTGTCTTCGATAATGGTGGGGTTGCCTTGCACCGGTTCCAGCACCCCGCCGATGCCAACGCCACCGCTCAAATGCACGTTCTTGCCGATCTGCGCGCAAGATCCGACGGTCGCCCAGGTATCCACCATGGTGCCCTCATCCACATAAGCCCCTATGTTCACGTAGGAGGGCATCAGCACCACCGTCCTGGCGATGAATGCACCTTTGCGTGCCGATGCCGGCGGCACTACGCGGAAACCGCCGTCACGGAATTCCTTGGAGTTATAGTCGGCAAACTTGGACTGCACCCTATCGTAATAATTGGTGTAACCACCCTTGATGAAGGAATTGTCTTCCATGCGGAAAGACAGCAGAACGGCCTTCTTGACCCATTGGTGGGTAACCCACTGACCATCAATTTTTTCGGCCACGCGCACCCTGCCGTGATCGAGATGCTCGATGACAGTGGTGACAGCTTCTTTCAGCTTGGCATCCACGGTGCGCGGCGTAATATCGGCACGGCGTTCAAAGGCGGGGTCGATGATGGCTTGAAGTTGTTCCATGATTTCTCCTGTTCAATAAATCAATCTAGTTACTGGTTGAGGGTCGTTGGTTGCTGTTGTCCGTTGTGCAGGTAGTTTTTTTTAACTGACATCCGGCGACTAACGGCTATCGGCTAAAGTTGACAATGCGTTTAGCTGCTTCCAGTGTTTCATTTAATTCCGCCACCAGTGCGATGCGCACAAAATTCTCGCCCGGATTCAAACCACGCGCCTCGCGCGCCAGGAAACTGCCGGGCAGCACACTGACATTATAGTCGCGATAAAGGTGCTGTGCGAAGGCGGTGTCAGCCATTGGTACCCGCAGCCACAAGTAAAAACCGGCATCCGGCATAGTGACCGGCAGCACAGGCTTGAGAATTTCAATTACGCGGGAAAATTTTTCCGCATACAGGCGGCGGTTCTCGGTGACGTGTGTTTCATCCTGCCAAGCTGCTACGCTGGCGGCCTGGATCGCCGGATTCATGGCGCAGCCGTGGTAAGTGCGGTATAGCGAAAATTTTTCAAGTACTTTCGCATCTCCGGCCACGAAGCCGGAGCGCATGCCCGGAACATTGGAACGTTTGGACAAACTGGAGAATACCACCAGATTTCTGTAATCACCACGTCCCAGTTGCTGTGCGGCTTGTAACGCGCCGAGCGGTGGAGTGTCGAAATAAATTTCCGAATAGCATTCGTCCGAAGCGATGATAAAGCCGTGGCGGTCTGACATATCGAACAAAACTTTCCATTCCTCCAGCGGCATCACCCGGCCTGTCGGATTGCCGGGTGAACAGACATAAATAAGTTGGGTGCGCCGCCATACCTCGTCTGGAAGTTGTGCAAAATTCAGAGCGTAATTATCTGCCGGCAGAGTATTAAGGAAAGATGCAGTGGCGCCTGCCAGAAGCGCAGAACCTTCATAAATCTGGTAAAACGGATTGGGGCAGACCACAACAGGATTGTCTCGTGTGCGGTCGATCACCGTCTGGGCAAAGGAAAACAGCGCCTCGCGGCTACCATTTACCGGCAACACCTGGGTTTTTGCATCCGGCCTGGGGATGCCATAGCGGTGTTGCAGCCAGTCGGCGATGCTGTCACGTAAAGTGTCGCTGCCTGCGGTTGTGGGATAATTCGCCAGTCCGCCAAGATTGTCTTTGAGGGCATCCTTGATGAATTGCGGAGTGGCATGTTTGGGCTCCCCGATGTGCAGGCTGATCGCGCGGTATGCCGGATTCGGTGTTACTTCGCGGAACAGAGCGGCGAGTTTCTGGAACGGGTACGGTTGTAAACGGTCTAGGTCTGGGTTCATTTTTTCTTCTGCCCGTCATTCCGGGCTTGACCCGGAATCCAGCGGTTTTATTTGACTGGATTCCCGCTTTGGCGGGAATGACGACTTTGTGTTTGTTTGGATTTACGGGATTATAAAGGCGCAACCAAGTGGTATCAAAACAAAATTTTTTGTCGATAAGCGGCCTGCTGAGCGGAGCAATGGTCTGGGGATTGATGTGGTACCCGTACCGTAAGCTTCAGGAGGCGGGGGTTTCCGGTGAATTGGCGACCTTGCTGACCTATGCCATTGCACTGGTGTTTGGTTTGCTGGCAACTGGGCCGGTATGGCGTGAACTGCGCACAGCCGGGTGGTGGGGAATCGCGCTGATGCTGGTTTCCGGCTGGACCAATTTTGGATACGTGCTGGCAATTCTCGATGGCGAAGTGATGCGCGTGTTGCTGCTGTTTTACCTTGCGCCCTTATGGACGGTGATCTTCGCGCGCTGGATGCTTGGCGAGAAATTAAATAGTTACGGTTATGCCATCATCGCGTTGTCGTTGGGCGGCGCGTTTATCATGCTGTGGAATCCGCGTCATGGATTGCCGTTGCCGCAAAACCGGGCCGAATGGATCGGCCTTTCGGCGGGAATGGGTTTTGCGATGTTGAATGTGCTGGTGCGCCGCACCCAGCACCTTACCGTGAATTTCAAATCCGCCAGCGTCTGGCTAGGTACCGTGCTGCTTACCGGCCTGTCGCTGCTTTATCACGGCAACCTCGTGCCGCAAGTCGTGAGCGTCCCCTTGAATGCATGGTGGCTGCTGGCGCTGATCGGGCTGGTGTTGTGCGCAACCAGCATTGTCGTGCAATATGGCCTGACTTATTTGCCTGCCAACCAGGCTATCGTGCTGTTCCTTTCCGAACTGGTATTTGCGGCTGTTTCATCCTACTTTCTGGCAGGGGAGCAGATGGGGCCAAGGGAAATTATTGGTGCGGTACTTATCGTGTCGGCCAGCCTGCTTTCTGGCAAAATACACTCTGAACCGGAACAATTAATTCTCCCTGACGAGATCAAATCATGAAAAAACAACTCACCATCGGCACCCCGCTCAGTCCCTCCGCCACCAAAGTCATGCTGCTGGGCAGCGGTGAACTCGGCAAAGAAGTCATCATCGCGCTGCAACGTCTCGGCGTGGAAACCATCGCGGTGGATCGCTACCCGAATGCACCGGGACATCAGGTGGCGCACCGCGCGCATGTCATCAACATGGCAGATGGAGCGGCATTGCGCGCCCTGATTGAACAGGAGCGTCCGCACCTCGTGGTGCCGGAAATCGAAGCCATCGCCACGGGCATGCTGGTGGAAATTGAACGTGAAGGCTTGGCGCGGGTGATACCCACCGCACGGGCAGCGCAACTCACCATGAACCGGGAAGGCATTCGTCGCCTTGCCGCCGAAACACTGGGTTTGCCCACTTCGCCGTATAAATTTGCCGACAGCCTTGAAGAATTGCGTGCCGCGACTGATGTCGTCGGCTTTCCCTGCATCGTCAAGCCGGTGATGTCCTCCTCCGGCAAGGGACAATCGAAAGTAGATAGTCCTGCGGAAATTGAAGCGGCCTGGAACTACGCCGCTGCCGGCTCCCGGGTGAATCAGGGCAGGGTGATCGTCGAGGGTTTTATCAAATTCGATTACGAGATTACCCAGCTTACCGTGCGTGCTGTCGGCAGCAGCGGTGAAATCGAAACGCATTTCTGCGCACCCATAGGTCACGTCCAGGTGCATGGCGACTATGTCGAAAGCTGGCAGCCGCAAGCCATGCCGGAAGCGGCATTGCAGCGCGCCCGCGACATCGCCAAAAAAGTCACCGATGACCTTGGCGGCCTCGGCATCTTCGGTGTGGAACTATTCGTGAAGGGCGATGAAGTATGGTTCAGCGAAGTCAGTCCGCGCCCGCACGACACCGGCATGGTCACCCTATGCAGCCAGCGCCTCAACGAATTCGAACTGCACGCCCGCGCCATCCTCGGCCTGCCGGTGGATACGGCATTGCGCGAGCCGGGCGCTTCCGCCGTGATCTACGGCCAGCTTGAGGAAAAAGCCATCGCCTTCACCGGTGCAGAAGAAGCCCTGCAGGTGCCGCAGTCGGATATACGCCTGTTCGGCAAGCCCGAATCATTCACTCGCCGCCGCATGGGGGTGGCGCTGGCCAATGGCAAGGATACCGACGAGGCGAGGGCGCGTGCGAAGCTGGCGGCGGGCAAAGTGAAACCGGTCAAGGGCTAGAATAGCGGAAGCACAGCAAAGGAGTTCCGTCCTTCAATATGGATAAATTTGTAGTGATACTCTCGCAAACATTGAGGCTTGACCTGAAAGTTGTTGTCAGGGCATATTAAGCGCTGACTTCAAGTTGGTGAAAAGCTGCTACAAGGAGGGGCGTTGAAACAATTACCTTGGCTCCAGGAACGTTTTTCAGGCATCCGCGCCAAATTGATCAGTATCTTTGTCCTGATCAAGGTTCTGCCACTCCTGATACTGGCACTGTTGGCATGGAAATATGCCGGGCAGCTTGGTGATAGCGTTACTGCGCGTTCTACAGGGATGGCCGACCAGATGTTGGCTACCATCAGATCGGTCGGTGACACGGCAATCACAGATGCTACCCGGGCACTGGATGACCGGTCCCGCGAAAGCATTGAACGTGTCACCACCGACACCGCGCGCGCGGTTGCGGCTTTTCTTTATGATCGCGATCAGGACATCCTGCAAGCAGCCCGGATTGAACCGGATACTTCTGCTTATCGCTCGTTTCTGGCTGAGCGGAAACGCGAGATGTTTATCCATGGGCTCTGGAAATTGGGTGCCAACGCCAATCATTGGGAACCTGCCGAACCCGAAGGTGTAGATCCATCGCTTGCTGCCGATCCAAAAGCAGCATTGGCAGACAACACTAAAGATTTCAGCGCACGTCCTCCGGAATACCTTGGTCGCAAGGAAATGCGGCCACTGTATGCGGAAATGACTTTCGTCGGTGTTGACGGGCGCGAGCGGGTAAAAGTGACCACAGGCACACTGTGCAAAGCGACACTTTCAAATATTAGCGACCGGATGCAGACGTTTGCCAGGGCTGAAACCTACTGGCACGATCTGCAAAGACTCAGGCCGGGTGAGATTTACGTGTCTGACGTCATTGGAACCTACGTCGGTAGCCATGTCATCGGACCCTATACGCCACAAACAGCAAAGAAAGCCGGCATTCCTTTTTTACCTCAACAATCTGCCTACGCGGGAACAGAGAATCCAGTCGGCAAGCGATTCAGGGGAATCGTGCGCTGGGCAACGCCGATTGAGCAAAATGGCGTGCGCCTGGGCTACGTCACCTTGGCGCTTGACCACGATCACATCCGCCAGTTCACTGACCGGATTATGCCGACGGTCAAGCGGTACACACCGATTGCCGACGCCATCGCCGGCAACTACGCTTTCATGTGGGACCACAAGAATCGGGCTATCTCTCATCCCAGGGACTATTTTATTCCCGGTTATAATGCCCGGACCGGTTTGCCCGAAACGCCTTGGATGGATCAAACTCTTTATGAGTCGTGGCAAGCCTCCGGCAAGCCATCAAACGAGTTTCTCGCCAAAACACCGGAATTTCTCGATCAGTCGCTGAAGAAAAAGCCTGCCGCCGCACTGATCAAGGCGGGAACGATCGGGCTCGATTGCCGTTACCTTAATTTCTCACCCCAATGCAAAGGCTGGAACCAACTAACAGAAAACGGAGGGTCAGGTTCATTTGTCATTTTTTTCACGGGCCTATGGAAGCTCACCACGGCAGCAGCTATTCCCTATTACACGGGCCAGTATGGTAACAGTCGGCGCGGATTCGGCTATGTCACCATCGGTGCCAATGTGGATGATTTTCATCAGGCGGCAATCAATTCCAAAGATCATATTTCCAGCATCATCGATCAGAATGATCAGGAATTTAAACAACAACGACAGGAGTTGATTGGGGCAATCGGTAATATTTTGTCCCACACAGCCTGGCAGTTGCTTCTTTCAACCACGATCATGGTGTTGCTGGTTATAGGAATCGCCATCCTGATGGCAAATGTCCTGACTCATCGCATTACTGTCATGATCAATGGAATCCGGAATTTCCAGGCCGGTGATCACGGTTTTCGCCTGGCTGTCAAATCTCGCGACGAAATGGGTCAACTTGCCACTTCATTCAATCGCATGGCCGATACAGTGCAGGAAGCTTTTGCCGGAATGATGCTTGAGCTTCAGGCTCGTCGGCAAACCGAAGAAAAGCTGCGCATTGCGGCGACTGCTTTTGAAGCTCAGGTTGGCATCGTGGTAACCGATTGCAATGGAATAATCATGACTGTCAATCGGGCTTTTATTGAAAACACGGGTTATAGCGCTGAAGAAATTCTGGGGCAGACCCCGCATATGTTTGACTCCGGTCGTCACGATGCAGCTTTTTATGCGGCCATATGGGAAAGTGTCCAGCGTACAGGTGTATGGCAGGGAGAAATCTGGGATCGGCGCAAGGATGGGGAGTGCCATCCCAAGTGGCTGACTATCAGTGCCGTAAAGGACGATGATGGCATGGTAACCAATTATGTCGCAACTCAAATCGACATCACCGACCGCAAAGCAGCCGAGGATGAGATCAAATATCTTGCCTTCTATGATCCGCTCACCCGTCTGCCCAATCGGCGCCTTCTGCTTGATCGTCTGCATCAGGCCCTAGCTAATAGCCATCGTAACCAGTGGTATGGGGCATTGTTATTTATTGACCTCGACAATTTCAAAACTCTCAACGACACCCAAGGACACGCCCAAGGTGATTTGCTGCTGGAGCAAGTGGCACAGCGGCTCCTTGACTGTGTGCGTGAGGGAGACACAGTGGCACGACTGGGTGGCGATGAATTCGTGCTGCTGCTTGAGGAATTGAGCCAGCACATTGATGAGGCTGCGAGCCGGGCGGAGGGGGTCGGCATGAAAGCCCTTACAGCACTTAATCAGCCTTACGTTCTTGACGGACAGGGTTACCCATGCACGTCGAGTATAGGAGTGGCACTTTTCGGATGCACGCTGGAAACCGCAGGTGAAGTGCTAAAACAAGCTGATCTCGCAATGTATCAGGCCAAAGAGGTGGGACGTAACACATTGCGTTTCTTCGATCCCAAAATGCAGGCAGCGGTGTTAGCCAGGCTTGGCATGGATACGGAACTTCGCAACGGGATTCGCGAAAATCAGTTCGTTCTTTACTACCAGTCGCAGGTTGACCAGAATCGGTTTGTTCGGGGAGCCGAGGTACTTGTCCGTTGGCAACATCCTGAACGAGGGTTGGTATTTCCTGATGAGTTTATCCCCTCATCCGAGGAGAACGGCCTGATCCTGGCGCTGGGGCAGTGGGTTCTGGAAGCCGCCTGCTTGCAGTTGGTCACCTGGGAAACTCGCCCTGAATTTTCGCATCTTACTCTCGCGGTAAATGTCAGTGCGCGGCAGTTTCAGCACGCCGATTTTGTAAATCATG
>CAIQPV010000111.1 GCA_903873725.1 uncultured Nitrosomonadales bacterium | reverse complement strand
TGCTCCGCGTTCGTGTCGGCACTCACCTTCAACTGCTTCGCTCTGTCCTTTGCTGCCTTGGCCTGAGCCTTCATCCGTTTGACCCGTTGTTCGGCAGCGTTGCCTTGCTTGATCTCTTCCAGCGTCATATGAGCCCCCGTATATACATACTGTATTTATCGGGATGCCATGACCATTTTCAATCAACAGTATGATCACACAACTTAACTAATGAGTCACTTTGGAAATGAAACAGCGCAGGTACTGTTGGAACTAATGGGATAGATGCAACCAATTTCACGTGAAGTTATATTTCCCTTGCTGTCTGGCCTAAGCCAAACGGGCCATGGCTGCCCATCTACATATGGACCAACGTGTGTATACACCGTGGAGCTAGTAGAATCACTCAATTTTATTTTTCTCACCGCGATCTCTGGAACAGTTGCTCCGACAACTTCATGGTGATAATAAATATATCCATTATCAAAGACAAAATCCAAAGCTCCACCAAAGTATTTTCCAGAGCTGTGCTGAACTACTGGGAAGAAATCCATCGGTTTAGCGTTAAAATTTCCGGCTCCATCGTTATACATTACTCCGTTTCTTGTGGCAGCGGCCCACCCGGACGCATACACTTCAGGAATTCCACCAATAAACAGATCGGGTTTGCCATCGTTGCGTGTGTCAATTAGTTCCACTCCATAGATTCCAAAATACTGTAATGTGCCGACATCCGTATTCGCAGCCTTTGGCAGCCGAGTAAGATCCAATTGAAATGAACCATTACCAACATTGATAAGCACGAAAGGTACCGCATTTGTCACAGCAAGAGGATTGTCATAGGGACCAGTGCCTTGCCCACTTGTATTTGTCACCACAACATCGGCCAGTCCGTCACCATTCAAATCGGCCGCAGTTGCGTTATGACCATATGCAACAAACGGCAATTTGATGTTCTTGTATGTTCCATCCGGTTGACTCAAAAGTAGCCGCTGATTGTCACCAAAAGGCGGATGACCTGGATCACTTGGGTCACCATCGTATCCATGACATGCGTAAAAGACATCTGGCTTTCCATCAGCATTAAAGTCGGCCACAACTGCTTTGCGTGGGCTTATGCAGCCGGCAGTGTCACTAAGAAGCTGACTCGTGGCGTCATTCCACTTTCCAGACGCATCTTTCCGTAAAAAGTAGATACGAGACGGAGCATTGACTGGCACCGATGTATTGCTGTCCTTCCACTGTGTAAGCTGAACAACTGCCGAATACGCACCCTCTTGGAAGAAATCGGCGAACGCACCAGAGCCCCCCTGGAACCAGGGGTACGCTGATGTTGTTGGAGTTGCCTGAATACCTACGTCGATGGGCCGCGGCAAATTTGGGTCTGCTAGAAGGATCCGTTTGGCATTCTCATACGATGTGGCAAACACCTTCATCGGAACAATGCTGGCCGCCTTGGCCGTGGCACTCCCCCCAGCACCTGTGCAGGTAATCGTGTAGGTGTATTGACCACCTGCCGATTGCGTAACCGACGCGTTACCGTTTACGGGCTGTGCAGCGGGCAACGCATCGGAGCCAACACAAGATGTTGCGTCGGTCGATGCCCACGTTACAGTCACCGGCACATTGACAGCAACTTTAGCTGCCGAGAGTGAAATGTTCACCGTTGGGGCCTTCGCTGACGGTATTGGTGGGGTTGATCCGCCACCCCCACCTCCGCAACCGTCTAACGCTGCAACGGATATTGCCAGCACGAGCTTGATAAATCTCATTGCCACTCCCCATTCGCTTTGTTGGTAGGCCAGTGTAGGACCGCAGATTAGCGGTGTCGAGCTATATTTCCCATGTCACCGCGCCAGCGTCGGTCCAATCACAACGTTGCCACGACCGTACTGTGCTTCCAGCAGGGACTGTGCCGCGATCCTGTTCTGTGCATTCACATGCACCCACACGACCATCCTGCTAATGCCGCCGGATTGAGCGACACGAACACTTGCCTTATATGTGTTCATGTCGTCACCTCACTTTTTCTTCTTGGCAAAACCAGCACGCAGCGCACCACTGGCCTGCTCGATCTGTGCATCCAGTTCACCTGCTTGCACAGCGTCCCTGATGACCCCAAGCGTTGCTATCAGATCATCCATGTCAGCCACTTCAATGGCGTTCTTGCCCTTGACGATTTCAATCGGCTTTGCGCCGTAGCGAAGTGCAAGGACGGTCTTGCCCGACGGCGCAGTAAACCACCATGGTTTTACACGCGTAGCGATCTCGACCTGCTTGCGCTCCCCGGTCTCGCCATCGGTCACGAATTTCACCCGATTCTTGGCGTAAATCTCGCCAGCGTTCGCGGCTTTTGCATACGCGATCTGATGACCCAAATGCGCGGTCAGCTTGTTGCGACGCAAGACGGTCGGAGATTTTTGACCTGCTTGAACGCTCACGAGTTTAAGTTTCAGTAGTGCTGTCATTTCATTGCTCCTTTATTGATAGCAATGCAAGTATGCAGTCACTTTGACAGCAGGACAACCGGAATCTGCCATCAAAAACGCGGAATCACATAAGTAGCTGTATGGACAGCAAGACAAAAGCAGAAGTGGTAGCAATTACGGAATTTCTCCAGCAGCATAGCCACCGCATCACACATGCCGTGGTCGCGCATACACGCTACAAGACGTTTGAGCGCAGCGACTTTGGCATGCAGCGGATTGTTGAGAGGGCCAAGCAAGACTGCCGACATTTCAGGAACTGCTTGAACAAGGAATTGTTCGGGGGCAACTTATCAACGCGCAAGCCGTTGCTCTACCGACCGTTGCTGATTGCAACGCTCGAGGGGTCACTGGTCAGCACCGACCGCGACCTGACGCTGCATTACAACTTCGCTTTCGGCAACCTGCCGCAACGCATCACCGAAGCCGAATTTCAAACCATGTTCCGCAATTGCTGGGTCAATCATGCAAAGCAGCGCGACAACATCTGGCACGACGTTATGGGTGGCGACGAGAGGAAAGCTGGGGGGTGGTTGGGCTACAGCTTGAAAGAGGCTGGGCAGAGAGGAAACGTGGCAGTGTGGGATTTCGAAAATACTCAAATCCCCTATGCAGCATTTGACGCAGACTGAAGTTAGCGCCGAGTGATAGCAATATTATATGCGGACCGTTGAGGTCCGTAGTGCGGTAGCTATGACTGAGAAATCGCGACAGCCGTTTGGCGATTGATTGGAAGACGAAAGCTAAATGGTGTGCGTAGAAAAATGTGAGTGGCAGCAAAGTCAGGCTGAAAGTCAACGGCCTGCATACGCCATCCGGCGTAATCGAGGCGCGGCCACCCCAGTCCAGCTAACGGCGAATGCCTAATCGAATTTCTTTAGCGATGCGATCCATATTGCCTCGTGCCTCTTCCCATTCAGCATTTGCGCTGTCGGAATCGGCCATGCTATCGGCGGAAATTTGCCCATTTCCAAATGGTTGAAGCTGACGATGAACGGCGAAAATTGTGTCCTGCCGTTTCTTGAATGCGTGTCTTTCCCGCTCGATTGCGGCTACTTCCTCGTCCCGTTGTTGTTCTGGTGTCATGGTATCTCCTGCTGACGGTTGGGGTGCAATCACGACCGAAATCTGGCCGCAAGAAACAAAGTGGCGACAAAACTTTATTTTGCAAGACCACCAGGTTCACCGTTTTCTGAAATCAGTTAGCGCACAGCGTCGCACTGCTGAGACTGGGTCAATCCATAAAAAGCTCTATTGGGAATAGCAATTGAGGTTCCCCTGCAAGTCCCTTCTGCAATTCGTCTGCACAGGTGGGTTGTTGCAATATTCTTTGTTTCCTAAAACGCAGAGATTTGCCCGAATACTTGCTTGCCGTTGAGCTTCAGCTTGTGCCTTAGCTTGTTGAACTCTACCGGCATAAGCAATGGATTCGTTCTGTATGCACGAGGCCATTCCGGGGGTGCCAACTTGCTGTCCATAGGACTCGCATCGCCGAGTCCAAATTTCGATGGAAGAACGCTGATCTTCGATTTGAGCTTGTCGCTGTCGCTCTGCTTCATACGCTCTTTCTTCCGGGGTTGAGCAAGCGCACAGAATGAGAGCAAAAATTACTGGTAGAAGAAAGACTGGCCGCATAGCTGTTTTCCCTTGAGTTTTGAAACCATTTTGAAAAATTCGCCAAGATTGGAAAATCCACGCGACGTGCGGCAGGCTATCACGCAAGCCCTAGAAAGGCAATTGCCCCAAGGTGCAAAGCAACGTTAAAACCCGCTACAACCCAAAAATCCTATGCCGCACATACGCGGGTAGCTGGACACTGCCCCCAACGCTTGTACGGCTGCGCTGCACAACGGACGCCAAGTGTGGGATTTGCGCGACCGTCGGGAGGGCAGGGCAAAACCAAAGGAAATATACAAAAGCTTTGGTCCGCGCTGCAAGTCGTTGTTCAATATAGAAACCCGCCGCTTTGCCCGGACTCGTTGCAGCGGTTGCCCAACCGGAACCAAAGAAAACACACTACAGCTCTGTTTAACTTT
>CAIQPV010000110.1 GCA_903873725.1 uncultured Nitrosomonadales bacterium | reverse complement strand
TTGATTCGGTGGGCATAGCCTACCCGCTATAGAAATCCTGCCTGTCGTTTTTGCAGACGCCAGGGAACAACTAGATACCCGCAAGGTATCTTTGCTACAGCCTGCGGGCGGTGGCAGCGGCCTCGGGGTTTCCCGAGGCTTTTTTCGTCAATTAACGCTGAATAAATTTCGCATCCGTTACGTATTCCAATGGCACGGCGGCAATGCGGTGGCGAATAACTTCCTCTGGCCAACCCGCTGCCTTCAATTCCACTATCACTCGGTCAATGAACGGTTGCTCGCAGACAAACAGCACGCGTAGCAGCTCATAACCATCCAGCAATGGTGCATTAAAGCTCATACTGCGGTCAGCCGGCCATATGCCAAGCAACCACGTCATTAGTCGCCCCCAGTCTTTCTTGTTCCGTCGTGACCGTTCAACCTCAATCCACGTCACCACTTTCCCATCAATAGCCAATGCGTCCGGCTTCTTGGAACTGACGCCTGTAATGCCACCAAACCATTTCGCTTTTGCTATCTGAAACTCTGATACAGCCTCAAACCCCTGAATGGCGGCAATGATAGCCACTTCGTTTGCGATACGGCGGTGGTGATAGAAACTGAGGCTAATGCGTTTCAATGAGTCTTCGGCACTTTTAGCCTCAATGCCTAAACGGTTAAGTTCGCGGGCACCTGCTACGGCTAACCCGTAAATCCAACTGGCATCGGGTGCTTTAATCCTATTCACCATCCGCTTTCTCCTTAATCTCGCCAATACAATCTGGCAAGTGCGCATGTTAGGCGCCTCTAACATCAAAGGCTGCAACTCAAAATTAACCCGCTTCTTTTTGCCTTTCTGCCAAATGAGTGCAGCCAAGTCCCGAGTTCGTAGCCAGCCAAACTGGTTCAGTGCTTTCAGCATCGCCTCTTCATTGCGTCTTGCGACAATCTTCCCATCGATTTTTAACATACCTATTCTCCATAATTGTTTGTGTGTGTAATAGGTATAGGTAAAAGTTTAAGCATGTACATCACCGTAAACGCCCGTGGTAGCAAATGCGCAGTCTGCCCCTATTTAAAAGTCGCTCAATGCTCGTAGTAAATTTACCGGCTCATCCTTGGACAGGAATGGCGTTAAATCGGCTTCTGGACGATGCCGCCTCCTATTTTGGTAGGTCTTGGTCGCCCTCTTGCCTTAATTGGTCTGGTTTCACCGTCACACTTAATGCGAGGGAAAAGCTAACACCACCTGCCACTGGACGTGTCCGGCTGCGACTTTCGTCTGGACTTGGCTTATGCCAACTTGGGTTTGCTTTTCCCTCGCATACCAGCCTGCGATGGCGACGGGCTTCGCCCCCACTTCACTACCGACTGTTAGGACAGTCTGCGATTGATGTTCATCAATGCGCCACGTTTGCGGCTCCCCAGCACTAAATCGTTGGTAGTGGGCTACCAAGCATTCAGCGCTAAAACTAATGCCAACCGCCACCAGTCTGCAACTTTCACGCCAGACCGCTTATCGCTTTTCTGTCATTCATTGTTGCGAATTAGCCTAGTGGCACAACAAGCAACAAAACAATACCAACCCTAGTCGTCGTAAATTAGCTCACTTAAACCAGCAGCCAATCATGCAATCCCATTTTTAGTCCCTGTCTTCGGGTGAAGGGACTAAAACGTGGGAATCTTGCAAGACCGGCAATCGCCGGTTTTGTCATGTTCGCAACGCCGAGTTCCCCCACCCCGCTCCCCGAGGGGAGTGCGAAAGTTAGCCTCACGAGAGAATCACTTTTACAACCGAGGAATAACGAAAATGACACAACTACACGCCCAGCCATATAGTCTTGACGCAACTGGCTTTTACTTTGAATCAGCCGAGGACTTCATTAATCAGATGGAGGGCTTAACAGACAAGTACGGTGCACCGGTGGAGGAGTTTGAGATCCAGTTTATTGACGGTGATGACTACAAGCTATTTGAG
>CAIQPV010000109.1 GCA_903873725.1 uncultured Nitrosomonadales bacterium | reverse complement strand
CACCTGGGTTAGCTGGGATTGTCCAGTCAATAGCCTTGAGTGGTGTAACACCTTTGTACCACCATTTGCTATCACCCTTATATGAACCAGTTGTAACAACCATACAAGTTAGATCTGATCCATCAACTCCACGACCTGGAGCTTTTTTGCCAGTAGATGCTTGTGTGCAGTCATCACCGATTGTTGCTTTATTAGCCGGCTTGATTGCAGCATTTGCTGGAAGTGCCGTTCCTGCTAGAACAGCAACTGCAGTTGCCGCAACAGCGAAACGAATAAAAGAATTCTTTCTCATCGATGAGATCTCCATAGTTTCTACCTCCGAGGGTGAAGGTTGGGTAGAAAGTAGTATGAATCTGAGAGTTTGGTAAGCATTTACTGATAACAAAACGATTAAATTCTTTATGACAGCAGGCTTGAAATCTCTATTCCTAAGTGTCCTAGGTCACTCTTACCGCCATCAATGGCTGTGAGCACAAATGGCTTGCCATCAGGGCAGATGACATAAGAGTGTTCGAAGTGGGCACCTCTCGATGAATCAGCTGAGACAACAGTCCAGTCATCTTTGAGTACTTTAGTTCGAGCAGATCCACGAGTGATCATTGGTTCAATGGCAAGGGCTAACCCCACAACAATCTCTGGTCCTTGTCCGGCGCGGCCAAAATTTAAAACGTGTGGCTCTTGGTGCATTTCAGTACCAATTCCATGACCACCATATTCTTGCAAGATTCCATATTTACCTTGTGAGTTAACGTATTGCTCAATTGCATAACCAATATCAGAGAGCTTTGCGCCATGCTTTCCTGCGCCAATCCCCCGCCACATTGATTCTTCACAAACATCCATCATCTTTTGATCTTCTGGATTTACTGAGCCAACTCCAATTGAAATCGCTGAATCACCATGCCAGCCTTCAATAATCGCGCCGCAATCAATAGAGACAACGTCGCCTTCTTTGATAATCCTTGAACCTGGAATTCCGTGAACTATCTCTTCATTGACTGAAACACAGATTGTGGCTGGAAAGCCGTGGTAACCCAAAAAGTTTGAAGTGCCACCACCGCGCTTGATATTTGCTGCAGCAATTGCATCTAGCGCATCAGTTGTCATGCCTGGCTTAATTGATTCACGCAAGAGTTCAAGAGTTTGTCCAACAAGTAATCCAGCACGGCGCATCAGCTTTAACTGTTCAATGTTTTTGATCTGAATTGCCATGTTTACTAGTTTATTCTGAAACGCGGCTAAGCGCCGAAATTGCATGTGCTGTAATGTCTTCAACGCTTCCGAGTGCGCCTACAGTAATAAGTAGGCCCTCATTGCGATAGAAAGAGATGATTGGTGCAGTTTGTTCCTGGTAAACCTCAAGGCGGCGGGCAATAACTTCAGCCTTGTCGTCTTCGCGCTGGTAAACATCTCCACCACATGATGGACATTTATCGACCCCAACTGATGGCTGGAAACAGTCTTTGCATGTGCGTCGTGAAGATAGTCGGGCAACAATCTCTTCATTAGCTAATGAAAACTCTAAAACTGCATGTAGCGGTGTCTTCTTCTCAGCCAAGATTGCGCGTAAAACTTCAGCTTGGGCAACATTGCGTGGGAAACCATCAAGTAAAAAGCCATTAGCCACATCATCATGAGTTAAACGATCTTTAACCATCTCATTAGTTACTGAATCTGCAACTAACTCACCACGATCCATGAAGCTTTGCGCTTGAACACCAAGAGGTGTTCCCGCTTTTAAATTGGCACGGAAAATATCACCAGTAGAAATATGTGGAATTGAATAATGCGCTGCAAGGAATTGTGCTTGTGTTCCTTTTCCAGCGCCTGGTGGACCTACCAGGACAAGACGCATTACTTAAGGAAT
>CAIQPV010000108.1 GCA_903873725.1 uncultured Nitrosomonadales bacterium | reverse complement strand
GTCGGGGATGTCGAGCAGGACATGGATTTGTCGCAACTGATTCACGACCTGCCGCAGACCGAGGATTTGCTGGATGCCGAGAATGATGCGCCGGTGATCCGCATGATCAACGCCTTGCTCACCCAGGCGGTGCGGGAAAATGCCTCCGACATCCACATCGAGCCGTTCGAGACGCGCTCGGTGGTGCGCTTCCGTGTCGATGGTACGCTGAAAGATGTGGTCGAGCCGCATCGCGTATTGCATGCGGCGATGGTGTCGCGCATCAAGATCATGGCGGAACTGGACATTGCGGAAAAACGCCTGCCCCAGGACGGGCGCATTACCTTGCGTCTGGCCGGGCGACCGGTAGATGTGCGCGTGTCAACCCTGCCGACCGGGCACGGTGAACGTGCGGTGCTGCGCCTGCTCGACAAGGATGCCGGGCGGCTGGATTTGTCGCGCCTGGGCATGGAAGGCGCGACGCTTGCGGCGGTGGATGAGTTGATGGGGCAGCCGCACGGTATCGTGCTGGTGACCGGCCCCACCGGTTCCGGCAAGACGACGACGTTGTACGCCGCGCTGTCGCGCATTGATGCGACGGTGACCAATGTGCTGACCGTCGAGGACCCCATCGAATACGATCTTGACGGCATCGGCCAGACACAGGTGAATCCGCGCATCGACATGAGCTTCGCGCGCGCGCTGCGTGCGATCCTGCGGCAGGATCCCGATGTGATCATGATCGGTGAAATCCGCGATCTGGAAACCGCGCAAATTGCGGTGCAAGCGAGCTTGACCGGGCATTTGGTGCTGGCGACCCTGCATACCAATGACACGGCAAGCGCAGTGACGCGGCTTACCGACATGGGCGTGGAGCCGTTTCTGCTTTCTTCCAGTTTGATCGGTGTGCTGGCCCAGAGGCTGGTGCGCTGTCTCTGTACGGATTGCCGCGAGAGCTATGTGCCGGTCGAAAACGAACTGGCACTGCTGGAAGGTGCATGTCCGCAGTTGCTGTACCGGCCGAAGGGCTGCCCCGCCTGCGGGCATAGCGGCTACCGGAAGCGCACCGGGATTTATGAGCTGCTGAGGGTAGACGACGGCTTGCGCCGGCTGATCCACGATCGCGTGTCTGAACAGTCGTTGCGTGAATATGCCGTGCAACGCGGAATGCACAGTTTGCGCCAGGATGGGGTGCGTCTGGTTGTCTCCGGGATGACGTCGCTGGAGGAATTGCTGCGCGTGACGCGCGATTGATTGGTTTATGTCTGCATTTCGTTACGAAGCTTTGGACAACGCAGGAAAAGTCTGCCACGGGGTGATCGAGGCGGATGTGTTGCGTCAGGCGCGCACACGCCTCCGCGAGCTTGGTTTAATGGTGGTTGCGGTTCATCCGGTGACGGAGGAGTCGGTGGACAGCGGCGGGGGGCAGCGCTGGCGTTTGCGCAGCGGAATTTCATCCGCGCAACTCAGTTTGCTGACCCGCCAATTATCAACTTTGCTGGAAGCGGGCTTGACCATCGAGCAGGCGTTCAGCGCGCTCATCGAACAGACCAAAAACGAGTCGGTGCGCCAGGTTCTGGCAGGAGTGCGCGCGGAATTGATGGAAGGGCATACGCTGGCACAGGCGATGGCACGCTACGGTAGCGTGTTCCCCGATATTTACCGCGCGCTGGTGAAAGCGGGCGAGGCTTCGGGAGAATTGAGCCATGTAATGCTGCGCCTTGCCGATTACACCGAATCGCGGCAGGTTTTGCGGCAGAAAGTCGGGCTGGCCTTCGTGTATCCCGCGATTGTCACTTTGGTGGCGCTGCTGGTGGTCACCGGTTTGCTGGTCTACGTCGTGCCGCAGGTAGTGGGTGTGTTCCAGCAGTCTCATCAAGCCCTGCCGGTGCTGACTCGCATGCTGATCGGGCTGAGTACCTTTTTGCAGGCATCGTGGTTTTACTTGCTGGCAGTGCTGGCAGGATCGGGATTCGGTGTGCACGTATTGCTGCGCCGCGAGGAAATCCGTTTTCGCTGGCATAGTTATTTATTGTGCATGCCGGTAGTCGGAAGCCTGGTAAGCGGGGTCAACACGGCGCGGATGGCAAGTACCCTGGCTATTCTCACCGGTAGCGGCGTGCCATTGCTGGTTTCATTGCAAGCCGCAGCCGGAGTGGTGGGCAACCTGCCCATGCGGCGCGCGCTGGAAGATGCTTCCAAAAAAGTGCGAGAAGGTGCCGGGCTCAGCCGCGCACTGGACGTTTCGGGCCTGTTTCCCCCCATCCTGATTCACCTGATCGCGAGCGGCGAGGCAAGCGGCAGGCTGGATGCGATGCTTGAGCGCGCGGCAGCACAACAGGAACAGGAAGTCGGAAGTTATACTTCGGTACTGACTTCCTTGCTGGAACCCCTGCTGATACTGGTGATGGGAGGAGTGGTGCTGACCATCGTGCTTGCCATCCTGATGCCTATCATTGAAATGAATCAGATGGTTCGTTAAACTACCCAAATTTATCCGGCCCAATGCGTATTCTGCTCAGCAACGACGATGGTTATTTTTCACCCGGACTGGCCTGTCTGGCGGAAGCTATTTCCGCAATCGCAGAAGTCGTGGTGGTAGCGCCTGAGCGCGACCGCAGCGGCGCGAGCAATTCCCTGACGCTGGACCGTCCGCTCAAGCTGCGGCGCGCCGCCAACGGATTCTATTATGTGAACGGCACTCCCACCGACTGCGTGCATCTTGCAGTAACCGGCATGCTGGACACCCAGCCCGACATGGTTATTTCCGGTATCAACTCGGGTGCCAACATGGGTGACGACACGATTTATTCCGGCACGGTGGCGGCCGCCACCGAAGGGTTTTTGCTCGGCATTCCGTCCATAGCCGTATCGCTGGCCGGCAGGGAACTGGCGCATTACGCCACGGCGGCGCGCGTGGTAACCGATCTGGTTAGGCGTTTTGAAAAGAATATCCATACCCAGCCGTGGTTGCTGAACGTCAACGTGCCGGACATTCCCCATGAACTATTGCAAGGCATGGAGATCACCCGTCTGGGAAAACGCCACAAGGCTGAGCCGGTAGTGAAAGCGACCAACCCGCACGGCGAAACTGTTTACTGGGTAGGCGCGCCGGGCAAGGCGCAGGATGCTGGGGAAGGCACCGATTTTCATGCTGTAGCCAATCAGCGCGTGTCGGTCACGCCGTTGCAGATAGATCTGACGCAATATAGTCAGATCGACGCGGTGCGCGGCTGGCTGGCGGGTGTCGCTTCATGAATATGAAGCATAAAGGTATCGGCATGACCTCGCAACGGACGCGTAACCGCCTGATAGAGCGGCTGCGTGCGGAAGGTATCCGGGATGAGGTGGTGCTGGCCGCAATGAATGCAGTACCGCGCCACATCTTTGTGGATGAGGCGCTGGCCAGCCGCGCCTATGACGACGTGTCGCTGCCTCTGGGCTTCGGTCAGACTATCTCGCAGCCTTACATCGTGGCGCGCATGATCGAAATCCTGCGCAACGGCAGGCACCTCAACCGCGTACTGGAAATCGGCACCGGTTGTGGCTATCAGGCGGCGGTGCTGGCAGAGGTGGCTAAAGACGTGTATTCGGTGGAGCGCGTACAGCCGCTGTTTGAGCGCGCAACGGCTTACCTGAACGAGTTGCAGGTTGATAATGTTACGCTGCGTTATGCGGACGGCAATATGGGCTTGCCGGAGGTTGCTCCGTTCGACGGCATCATCATGGCTGCCGCCGCGACCCATGTCCCAAGGGCGCTGCTGGAGCAACTTGCCGTGGGTGGTAGAATGGTGTTGCCGTTGGGGGCGCAGGAGCAATACCTGCACCTGTTTGAGCGCGATGAACAGGGCTATCATGAGAAGCGTCTTGATGCGGTCAGGTTTGTGCCACTACTGATGGGGAAATCATGAGGGCGCAAGTTTTGAATTGGTTATATGCGGCGCTTGCCGCTGTCGCCCTGGCAGGTTGCGCGTCGGGAGGGAGCCGTGCGCCGGTTACGGAACACGGTGCCGCCGAAAAACCACCTGCCGTGCCGATTTCAGAAGCAGTAACAACGGTTACGCATGTCAAGAAATCGGTGCAACCCGAAAAGGACTGGCGTCCGCAGACTTACGTGGTGCAGAAGGGCGATACACTGTATGGCATCGCTTTCAACCACGGCCTCGATTATCACGAAATAGCACAGATCAATAACATCCAGAATCCCGACGTAATTCAGGTAGGGCAGGAACTGCGTCTGTTTTCGGCCGGCCCGCTGGCGGTTAAACCCAAAGTGGCTGAAATCAAACCGCAGGAAATTCCCGTCAAGGATCAGCCCAAAGTGGCCAAGTTGCCCTACTCCGAGCAGGCCGTCGCCGAGATACAGAAAATGCAGGAAGTACCGCATAAAGCTGAACCGGTTGCTGTTGTCAAAACGGAGCCCAGGCCGGAAGCACAGCCCGAACCGAAACCGGAGCCTAAACCTGAGTCCAAATCCGAACCCAGGCCGGAAGCGGTAACCGATAGCGTGGTCGCCGATGACTCCCTGGAGTGGGGCATGCCGACCAGCGGGAAAGTAATCGGGGAATTTTCCGAGAGCGCCAACCGCAAGGGTGTTGATATTTCTGGCAAACAGGGCCAGGAGGTGGTGGCGAGCGCTGCGGGGAAAGTGGTTTACAGCGGCAGTGGCCTTCGCGGCTACGGCAAGCTGGTCATTATCAAGCATAACAGCACTTACCTCAGCGCCTATGCGCACAACGATCTGGTGCTGGTGAAAGAGGGACAGACCGTGACCAAGGGGCAGAAGATCGCCGAGATGGGCAATACCGACTCCGACCAGGTCAAGCTGCACTTTGAAATCCGTAAATTCGGCAAGCCGGTTGACCCGGCCAAGTTCCTGCCGCCGCTCGGCAAATCCTGAAAATTGGACAAGGGGAGCAATTTTGCAGAACAGCTCGTTGACACCAGAAAAATTGCAGTCTGCAGTGGATCGTATTGTCGCAAACATAGCTTCGCCTGCACGGGTGATTTTATTCGGCTCGCAGGCGCGCGGGGAGGCGGACAATAAGTCTGACCTCGACTTAATGGTCATCGAGCGGGAATTGCCGGATAAGGCGGCAGAATATCTGCGTTTGAAGGCAGCTATCGGACGCATGGGCGTTGGTGTGGATTTACTGCTTTATTCTGAGGCGGAGTTTGATCGTCGCAGCCAGGTGCCAGGCACGGTTCCGTACTGGGCGAAAATAGAAGGCAAAGTGTTATATGACACCGCAACGTGAAGAGGCCGAACGTTTCATGCGCATGGCTCGGCGTGACGAGGCTGCATTCCGCGCGTTGCCGTCTTCCGCAACGGTCGACTTTTCTATAGCTTGTTTTCATGCCCAGCAGGCAGTCGAAAAAGCGTTGAAAGCGGTTATGTTTCTGCATGGAGTGGAGTTTCGCCGAACTCACGACTTGGAAGAACTGTCCGGCACACTGGCGGATGCGGGAGTCAGCATTCCGCTGGAGGAAGATGAGCTGCGGCGCCTGACGCCTTATGCCGTCGAGTTTCGTTATGACGACGAACCTATGTCTCTGGTCTCTCGCGAGCAGTCGATTGCGTACACCTCGCGGGTGCTTGGATGGGCAGATAAAATTCTGGCAAATTTCCCATGAAATGCGCCACGGATTCGACATTTCATCGCATTGCTTCGCCCCTGAGCGTGTAGGTCGGGATTCTTCCCGACATGTTAATCCGTGGCTAATGATTCTGATCTAATTGTAACCAACCACAGCCGCGACAGTGCCGGATTACGCTATGTCTATCCGGTGGTGTCACGCCGCGCTGGCGGGGTTTCGGTTGGCATTAACCTCAACATCAACAACGCGTGCAATTGGCGTTGCGTCTATTGTCAGGTGCCCGACCTTACACGAGGCACCGCACCGCCGGTTGACCTCGCGCTGTTGGAACACGAGCTGCGCAGCTTTCTGGATGAACTGCTGCATGGCGACTTCATGGAGCGGCGGGTACCGGAAGGCATGCGCCGTATCAACGACATCGCCCTCTCCGGCAATGGCGAACCGACCAGTGCGGAAGAATTCGCGCAGGTTGTCGAGCTTGTTGCCAAACTTAAAAAAGAGTTGGCGCTGCCCGCCGACATTAAGCTGGTTTTAATTACCAACGGCAGTTTGATCTTCCGCGAAAACGTGCAGCAAAGTTTGCGCCGGATGGCGCAACTCAACGGTGAGGTCTGGTTCAAGCTCGACCGCGCGAGCGAAGCAGGAATGCAGCGTGTCAACGACACGCGAATCAATATGGACAAAGTGCGTGAAAACCTGGTCACTGCTATCAGCCTTTGTCCAACCTGGCTGCAAACCTGCTGGTTTGCATTGGATGGTTTAGTGCCTGGCAAGCAGGAAGAAAATCAGTACCTGGAATTTTTAGGCAGCCTCCTGCGCGATGGGATCAAGCCGCAGGGCGTGTTGCTGTATACCTTGGCACGTCCCTCGCTGCAACCGGAAGCGCCACGGTTGACTGCTCTTAATGCGCCGGAAATGGAAACATTCGCGGCACGCATTCGCGCTTTGGGAATAACAGTTAAAATCAGTTCGTAATCCTCACGGGCTTCCGACTAATCGACTTGTCCAGAATCCACATACCTGCAATATGTTTCGCGGATAAACAGCGTTCCGAGCAGCCCGATCATTGAAAATCCAAACATAATCGAAATGCCCGCTTGATAGGCGTCCGGGCCGATGGGAGTGTTTCCAATTCCGGAATGTGCGCGGTCAATAGCCCATCCCACGAGAGGTTGCAAGATGGCGGTACCGAGAAAGCAGCCGGTATTCACTACGCTGGTGGACATCCCTGAAAGAGCATGCCGATTCACTTCCTTGGCGCAAGACCAGCTCAGTGTAAAACTCGCCGCGCACAGGCCCATCAGGAAAAATAACGCGTAGCTGAAGAAATCACCCGGCAGCATTCCTCTGAGCATGGGCAGCCAGCACAGACAATAGATCAGGGCGGCGGCGACCATGATTGGCTTGCGCCGTCCGAGGCGATCCGAAAGCCTGCCGATGAAGAACGCGCCGATGGCGAATCCTGCCAGCAGCAAGGTGGTGTGATTGGTAGCGGCGGCCCTGTCCATGCCGTACACATCGCGCAGGAATGGCACGGCCCATAATCCGCCAAAGGCAAACAATGAACCTGACACCCCCAGGTTCACCCAAAAGCCCGGCCACGTGGCGCGATTTTTCAAAACGATCTTCAGGCCGTCGTACCAATGCCCGCCATGCGGCGGATGCGATACTTTGCCATCAAGTTCGCGCAGGCTGGGCAATCCGACCTCTCCCGGATTATTGCGCACCAGCCACCACGCCAACGCTGCCAGCAGCAACGAGAAACCGCCTACCGAAACAAATACAGTGCGCCATGAAACATACGTCAAAGCCCAGGACAGCGGCGCAGCGGCAAGCAGTGAACCGGTATTGCCGAGCAAAAGGGTCGCTCCCGTCATAGTGGCGAAATGGCGATCATGGAACCAGGAAGCGTTGAGCTTGAGCAGCGAGATAAAAGTGACCGACACGCCCAGTCCGATCAGCAGACGGCCGACCGATGCTACGGCAAGTGTATCGGCCATGCCGAACAGAAGTGAGCCGATGCCCGCAATCACCCCGCCGATGGCCGCCACACGACGCGGCCCGAGTGTATCGACAAGGATGCCGGTGGGAATCTGCATCACCAGATAGGCGTAAAAATAGGTTGCCGCCAAGCCACCCAATTGTGCGGAACTGGCGTGAAATGTTTGCTGAAGTTCCGACGAGATCGCGGCCGGAGCAAAGCGATGAAAAAATGACAATACATATGCCAGGCCGACGATCGCAAATGCAGTCCAGCGGTAACGGGAAAGTTGCCCGGCTTGTTGGCTGTTCAGCATGGGTTATGTGTCAATTTTGATTGAAGGGCACATGAAATGTAAATATTTTCCGCCTCGGCAACACTGCTGATCATCACGGATCATTGAGTGCCTTTAGCCAGCGCACGCAACACCGCCTGGAGCAATTGCCAGCAGCGCGCGACAGATTCTATTTCAACCCGCTCGCCGGGAGCATGTGCGCCGCGTATGTCGGGTCCGAAGGAGATCATGTCCAGATGCGGGTGACTGGCGGCGAGCAGGCCGCATTCCAGTCCGGCGTGGATCACTTGCAATCCGGCAGGTTCGCCAAATTGTGCGGTGTAAACTTGCTGGCACAGTGCGTATAAAGGTGATGCCGGGTTCGGCGTCCAGCCCGGGTAGGCGCCGTCTTTCCAGGCGAGTTATTGAAATTGCGTAGAATGAGCATTGACAAGCCTTCCGGCAGCATTGTAAAGTGTCAAAATTAGTTATTGCCACAATTTTGCCACAATGCGAAGGGAATACGATCATGGCAACAATCAGAAAAAGAGGGGACTTGCAATGGGAGGCGCAGGTTCGACGCAAAGGTTTTCCGCATGTCCAAAGGACATTCAACAGCCGCGATGACGCTGAGTTGTGGGCAAAAACAACTGAAAGTGAGATGGGAAGAGGCGTCTTTCTTGATCGTAGCGAAGCTGAGCGCACAACAATTGGCGATCTTATCGACAGCTTCTGCAAAGAATTCGCGCCGGTACATTATCGTGTCCGAGAAGACAAAAAAGAAGCATGGCGGTTCCAGTCGGCCAAACTCAAAGGGGAAATCGGGAAATATTCGATTGCCGCGCTTGACCAAAAAATGGTTGCAAAATATCGGGACGACCGGCAAAAAGATGTTAGCGCAAGCACGGTGCGAAAAGAACTTTATCTACTTTCCAAGATTTTGGGATTTGCGGAAACGGAATGCGGCATAGCTCTGCCGCGCGGCAATCCGGTTTCGAAAGTGCGCATACCCTCCGAAGGGGATGGCCGTGAGAGACGATTAAAAACCGATGAGTTGAAAAAGCTGGAAGAGGAATGTAAAGCCAGCCGCAATATTTATTTGTGGCCTGCGGTCGAACTTGCTCTGGAAACAGCTATGCGCCAAAGCGAAATTCTTGGGTTGCAGTGGAAAGATGTAAATCTGGATCGCCGCACTGCATTTTTAGTCCAGACGAAAAACGGGGAAGCGAGGGCGGTGCCGCTTTCCAGCCGCGCTGTAGCCATTATTAAAAGCCTGCCTCGGTCTATCAGTGGCGGAGCCGTCATTCCACTTCAGCGCATGACGTTGTATCACGTGTTCCATGCCGCTGTTGTTCGCGCCAAAATTACAGATTTTACTTTTCACGACTTACGGCACGAGGCAATATCGAGGCTCGCCGAGCGTGGTGATTTTAGCGTTCTTGAACTAGCAGCAGTTTCCGGCCATAAGACGCTACAAATGCTAAAAAAATACACCCATTTTCAGGCTGAGAATCTGGCTAAAAAAATGGGATGAAGTCAAGAAGGCAGAATTAGGAGCCATGTTTCAACTCAAAAGAATGACCGTTGGCAAACTTGACAACATTCTTCATTGTTGTCAGAATTGCCAACATGCCTTCCCAATTAATTACACGCTTCAAAAACATCACGCCTGATGGTTCAATAATTGAAGTAGTGGTATGGAAGGTGTCTTCACCAGTGCCGCCTACCGAGCATGGCTATAAATACAGAGCGGTATACATGGTGAAAGGTGTACGTGTGGTCGGCTTTGATAATGAGCGCGGCAAAGGCGATCACTCTCATCTTGATGGCATTGAAGTTCCCTATACATTCACGGGCGTGGATCAGTTGATTGAAGACTTTATAGCGGCAGTGGCCGCCAGGAGAGCACCATGACAGAGCGATATTTGACCATCACTATGCAGACTGACTGGAAGGGCGCTTTACGAGCCATAAGTCATGCTGCCAAGGAGGAAACCTATCAAGGTGAAGTGCTTAACTTCGAAAGCCCCGGCCACTTCTTTGGGCAGCTTTCTGAAAAGCGTTGGGAGATTGTTCGTGCCGCACAAAGCAAAGGTGAAATGTCAGTGCGTGAACTAGCCCGCACAGTTGGTCGCGATGTAAAACGCGTGCATGAAGACATAGTTATCCTTGCAGAACTTGGCTTGCTGGAGCGCACTGAGAGTGGCGGCGTGATCTGTCCCTATTCGTCCCTGCACATTGATATGTATTTAAAGGCGGCCTGATCCATACCGAAAAGGAACAGGAGATTTATCATGACTGGCTCGAAAATGACTACGATGACGCTTAAAGATATGCGCGCAGCGCGCGAGCGCGGTGAAACCAAAAGTGACTTGGATCGTGTTCAGCAGATGGTGCGGGATGGCATAGCACCAGCCGAGGACGAGGACTCGCCCAATGCCGCAGCTTCAATGCGTGCTGAGATCGAAAAAAGACGGCGCGGGCGTTCCTCTGGTAGCGAACAAAAGGTGCAGGTCCCATTCGCTACCATCGCGAGGTATTGGACTACTTCAAGTCCACTGGCGAAGGATGGCAAACGAGGATAGACGAAGCCTTGATGGAATGGGTTAAAACGCACTCGCATTCAGCTTAGAGGTAGGCGACAAAAATCCCTCCGGGCTGCTGTTGTTGAAAAGGCAGCGATAGTCATCAAGACCGTTAAGATTAACTGGGAACTGGAGAACGAATTATGAGAATCGAGTACGACAACCAAGACGACATCCTCCATATCGAGTTCTCCAAGGACCCCATAGTCAAGGATGTCTCTTACGGATGGAATGTTAATGTTGGCTATGGAGCAGAGGGAATTGCAGAAATCACGATTCTTGATGCCAAGGCTGATGGCTACTCGTGCCGAGCATGATAACTCGCATATGGGTCGAAAGCGCCAGTTCACGAAGTGCTGCTTACGGAGAATTGCTCGCTCTGGCTGAGATCAATCGATTGAATCAGATTTTATCTATCAGAAATGTGTAATATAGTTATCAACAAATTCTGTGGACAAAGGATGATGTGAAATCATTAACCCTAATTGATATATACAGTTATTTTGCTGCTCAAAGTTTGAACTATTTTGATTGTTAAATCCAACATTGGCATGTACCCTGAGCTTAAATTCTATGACCGCTAACTGTTGTACTGCAGCCATTGGAGTAGACGAAGGCTGACAGGCCGTACCCGGCCACAAGCAGCCGGACGCCTGTGTCCGCTATCCTGCAGCGAGATAACGGGCGCAAAAGTTAGTCATTTCGAGAAAACCCTCTCTCGATCAATAAATAAAAGAACGATCGTTCTTTCTTCGTGTCAAACCTCGACACAAGGCACATGCCACCCCCGGCGTGCTTGCCGCACCACCATGATGCCGCCGCTTGGGCTACTCGCCCAAAACCCCGTCCCTGCATGGCAGTTGTGCCTCAAGACAGGAATGGCATTGCTCGATGGTTGCCGCAGCC
>CAIQPV010000107.1 GCA_903873725.1 uncultured Nitrosomonadales bacterium | reverse complement strand
TCGCGACAAAGAATATTGCGAAAAAATGACAAGTAAAAATAAGCAATGGCTTCAAGAACGGCGCGAAAGAGGGCTAAGGATTATGAACTATTTGGATATCTACGAACATCACGACCTTAACACCACCGGAGCTTTGCTAAATTTTTCTTTGATGGGAAGCAAAGATTACCCAGATTACATGAATGATGTCGCAGACGCTGCCACGAAGTGTGCTCTTCCACCAATGACGCGGAAAGAGAATGACGCTTGCATGGACAGAACCGTTGATAAAAAATGGGATAAGGTCAAAAAATGTTTTACGTTTGATCCCACCGATTTTTAGCCAAGCCACTTACTCTTCTGCGAACCGGAATGTCTTTACACCAAGGAAGAACTGATTCAGCAATTCAGGCATGCCAATTTTACTGAGGTTGCGTCGTGGGTATCGGAGTTTGGCAACCCAAAAATTATTGCGGCGCGCACTAAAGACCTTGAAATTATCCATAAAATTCAGGACTTCCTGCTGCATAAAGACAATGTTCCACCTGCGCGTCGATAAAATTATTCGATCTGGCTATATGTACCCTGTTTCTTGCGGCAGGTTTCGCAAGAATTTTACGCATTTTAATGACGATGAGCGATGCTGCCCCATTTGTGCTAAGCTTTATTGCCGAATGAAACAATCATGGCGCTCGGGAATGCGAAACACCTGCGCCAGCACAGGGCGAATGATCTTCATCGTGCGACACGCGTTGCTGGCATGAAGATCGAACAAATAACCCAAAAACTCTTGCGATATATAGGTGCGGTAGGAGATCAACTGAGCTGCTCCCCGTCGTGTAGACCACGAAGCGGGGTAAATTAAGGTCCTTGGATTTACCCCTTTTTCTTAAGCAGCTTTAGCAATCCTTGGTTGCGGTTGTTGTTGCGCCTGTGGAGATGTGGGCAACGCGCCCTCTTCCTTGGGTGCGTTGTCCATCATATCCACAGGCGGTTTTGGCGCAAGAGCGAAGTGAACTTGCTCCGGCGTTTGGTAGGTCAGCGCCTGATGGGGGCGCTGGGCGTTGTAATACGCGATGTATCCGGCAAGCCCGACGCGGGCGTCCTCGATCATCGCGTAGTCCTTGATGTAAACCTCCTCGTATTTGACCGAGCGCCAGAAACGCTCGGTGAAGATGTTGTCTTGATAGCTGGCGCGTCCGTCCATGCTAATGCGCACGCCAGCCTCTTTCAGCACGTCCGTAAACGCGAAGCTGGTGAACTGGCTGCCTTGATCGGTGTTGAAGATATGGGGCGTTCCGAGCGTCAGGGCTTCACGCAACGCTTCGACGCAGAAGTCGCTTTCCATCGTTGCCGACAATCGCCAACTGACGACATAGCGGCTGTACCAGTCGATCACCGCAATCAGATAGCAATAGCCCTTGCGCAGCCGGATGTAGGTGATGTCCGTCGCCCACACCTGACACGGCTCCGTGATCGCCAGATTGCGCAGCAGATATGGGTAAATCGGGTGTTTCGGATGCGGCGCGCTGGTGTCCGGCTTCGGGTAAATCGCTTGCAGACCCAACAACCGCATCAGGCGCAGCACGCGCTTTCTGTTCACGGCGTGCCCTTCCCGTTGCAGCAGTTTGGTCAGCTTGCGATAGCCCAAAAACGGATGCGCCGTGTACAACGCGTCCAGCCGCCGCATCAGGCGGTCATTCAAATCGCTTTCAGGACGCGGGTCGTAATACACGCTTGACCGGTTCAGCGACAGCAACGCGCATTGCCGTCGAACGCTGGTCTCTGGGTTTTTTTTGTCAATCATGCTGAGGCGCTCCGTTCGGTTCAGCGCCCCAGCTTGCCGGACAAAAAATCCAGATCCATCTTCAGCCGCCCGATCTCTTCGTAGAGCTTCGCTTCCGGCTTTTCTTCCACGCCCTTGCGGCCGCGCTTCTGCCCAAACCGCTCACCCATCGCCTCCAGAGCCTGCGCTTTCCATTCTTTGATCTGCGCCGGATGCACGCTGTGCTCGCTCGCTATCTGCGAAATCGGCTTCTCCCCCGCCAACACCGCCAGCACAACCTTCAGTTTCGTTTCCTTGCTGTGCTTCTTCCTTATTCCAGTCATAGACGTTCCCTTCTCGTTCTCGTTTAGGGACCTTATATCTCTGGTCTAATTTTCGGGGGGCAGCTCAGAAGCCCATGAAACGTTCATACATTTTTGCAAGATTCTGAAATTGTACCCTGTGGGCGTTGTTGATTATATTTGAAGGCATGTCTAACTCCCCTTGGTCAAAAGCCAAAGCCGACCAGAAGGGTGTCCTGCCCTCTGGTGGCGCGGGAGTTTAGAAATCGTAGTTACACGACTGCGACGGCCTTTAGCCGCGAGGCTTGGACATCCAATGACAATTGCTTTCGCAAAAGCCATCGCCGCCGCCTCCTGGCTCAAGGGGTCGAAAGGCAGCGTTTTGTGTCGGCAAACGCTATTACCGGTAACTACGAGGTTCTAACACCCCGACAGGCAGGATTTACTGCCTGTGACCGAAGGTTAAGTGGGATTTTGGAAAAGACAAAGCAGAAAATTCAGATTTACTGAATCCTGCAGGAAATTGTGATTTTCTGGTTGGGGGTATTAGAGTAAGTTTCACTTTACATAGGCCGAAATTATCGCTCCACACGCTTCTCGTCCCTTAACCTACAAGCCCGTGGGATTGGTGATTGTTTGCTTTCTGAAAGGATTTTTATGTCTTCAAAATGCATGGATATACGCTTGTGGCGCTCACCGACCAAAGAGGAAATGCTTGCGTATATTGATGGATTAAAGAATCGTCATAACGACAGTGAGAAAACAGGAGAGCCTCCTAAAAAATACATTCTCGCTGTTCGCCAAGAGTTATCGCCAGTGGATGTATATTGTTATCTTAAAGGCCGATTTGGTGAACCGAACGGCTTTCAGAATTTTCTTCGTAAAGATACTAGCGATAACTTAATACATTGTGATTTTAATCTGAAGGACACCATGTTTTTCTCGCATAT
>CAIQPV010000106.1 GCA_903873725.1 uncultured Nitrosomonadales bacterium | reverse complement strand
TAACATGTCGTCAATTTCCCATGCTGCCACATCGACCGCAGTTTCTTCCTGTAGTGCTTTATCCAAAAAAGCGGAAGTTAACGAACCTATACCCGCTCCGGCATCCAGCAATCTGGCCTGACCAGGGTAGGAAAAAAGCGAAGCCATAAACGCGGCGATGGGGGAGGGGGTCATGTATTGTCCAAGGTCGGAGCGACGCTGTGAATCCAGCAAACTGCTGGCTTCAAGCCTGACTTGGTCAATAACAATATTCATGGATTAAAGCAGATCATTGCGGTGCAGCATGAATACGAACTGATCGCCTGCAGTTACATCCAGCCAGGTAAACTGCAGGTCGGGGTAGGCGGCTTCCAGCACGGCACGGTTGTGGCCGATTTCAACGATCAGTATGCCGTTCTCGGTTAGATACCTAGCGGCATTTTTAAGAATAGTACGAGTGGCATCCAGCCCATCCTTGCCGCTGCCGAGAGCCAGTTCCGGTTCGTGCCGGTATTCCTGCGGCAGAGCCGAAACAGATTCGGCATCGACATAGGGAGGGTTGCTGATGATGAGATGGTATTGTCTGCCTTTGAGATTGGCAAACAGATCGGAATCAATTGGATGCACACGATCCTGTAGTCCGTAGTCGGTAATATTTCGCTGTGCTACTGCCAATGCATCCGGCGATATATCCACCGCATCGACTTCTGCATACGGGAAGGCATGCGCGGCGATGATGGCGAGACAACCGCTGCCGGTGCAAAGATCAAGCACGCTGTTGATTGCCTCCGGATCGGATATCCAAGGGCGGAGATGTTCGCGCAAGAGTTCGGAGATGAAGGAACGCGGCACGATGACGCGTTCGTCCACGTAGAAACGAAAATCGCCCAGCCACGCCTCGTGCGTCAGGTAGGCGGCTGGTAACCGCGTTTCCACGCGCCGGCTGAGCAGGGTGAGCAATGCATTTCTTTCATGCGGGGTAAGGCGTGCATCCAGAAACGGTTCGAGCGTATCCAGAGGCAAGTGCAGGGTATGCAGAATGAGATAAACCGCTTCATCGTAGGCACAGGCCGAGCCATGGCCGAAATTGAGTTGCGCCTCATTGAATGCACTTACCGTGAAGCGCAGCCAGTCGCGCAAAGTATGCAGATCGTTGGCATCGTTGAAATTGTGCAATACGTTCATGCGCTTTTCACCAGAAGATTTTTCAGGGTGAGATAGTAAATTTCAGAAAGAGCATCCAGATCGGCGACGGGTATGCACTCGTTGATTTTATGAATGGTCGCGTTGAGCGGACCGACTTCGAGTACCTGCGGGCAGATGTCGGCGATGAAACGCCCATCAGAAGTGCCGCCGCCGGTGGAAAGTTCGGTGTCGATTCCGGTCACTTGATTGATGGCGGCTCCTACCGCATCCACCAGATCACCGCGCGGGGTAAGGTATGGCTTGCCGGATAATTCCCACTTCAAGTCATATTCCAGTTTATGACGGTCGAGGATCTCATGCACACGGGATTGCAGACCCTCCACGGTGCTGGCGGTGGAGAAACGGAAGTTGAACATGATTTCCACTGTGCCCGGCACCACGTTTGCCGCGCCGGTACCGCCGTGGATGTTGGAGATTTGCCATGAGGTGTGCGGAAAGTATTCGTTGCCGGTGTCCCACACCGTCGCGGCCAGTTCGGCGATAGCCGGTGCAACCATATGGATGGGGTTCTTCACCAGATGCGGGTAAGCTATGTGGCCCTGCACACCTTTCACGGTGAGCGTGCCGGAAAGTGATCCGCGTCGCCCGTTCTTGATGGTGTCGCCGGTCTTGCTGACCGAGGTGGGCTCGCCCACGATGCAGTAGTCCAGTTTTTCGCCGCGTGCTTGCAGTGTCTCAACCACGCGCACCGTGCCATCTACTGCGATACCTTCTTCATCGGACGTCAGCAGCAAAGCAATGGAACCGTTATGGAAAGGATGGGCGGCAACAAACTTTTCAATGGAGGTGACGAAGGCTGCCAGCGAGCCTTTCATGTCGGACGTGCCGCGCCCGTACAGCATGCCATCTCGTATGGTCGGAATGAACGGGTCACTGTGCCACTTATCCACCGGGCCGGTCGGAACCACATCGGTATGCCCAGCGAAACATACCACCGGGCCGCTTTTGCCGCGTCGCGCCCACAGGTTGTCCACATCCCCGCAGCGCATCATTTCCAGTTTGAAACCGAGTGGCTCCAGGCGTGTGCCGATGATGTCCAAACAACCTTCATCATGCGGTGTGATGGAGCGGCGGGAGATGAGCTGCAGGGCGAGTTCTAATGTATTGCTCATGGCGCCCTCATGGTTTCATGTTTTCGTAATCTTTTTCGTTGAATCCGGTCGCCAGCACACGGCCATTGTGTTCCAGTACCGGACGCTTGATGACGTTGGGCTTTTCCAGCATCAACGCCAGCGCCGAGGCATCGTCCTTAATGGCAATTTTTACCGCGTCAGGCAACTGTCCCCAGGTTGGCCCGGTTTTCTTGAGCAATTTCTGCCAGCCGACCTGCTTGAGCCAACCGGACAACATGGCTGTTGTGACGCCCTGTTTCTTGAAGTCGTGGAACTCGTAAGTGACACCGTGCGCCTCCAGCCAGGTGCGAGCCTTCTTTACCGTATTGCAATTCGGGATTCCGTACAGTTTCATGGGCGTGTATTGGATTCGTCAAGATTGAGCGTGATCCCGGCAAAATCGGCACCATCATCCGACTGTGCCGGTGGTTCAACTTCTTCAGGCTTGTATGCCTTCATTTTTGTGGTCTGGGAGAAGTCCAGCAAAGTGGCCAGATTGCTCGCTGAATCAGCGTTTTTCATGGCTTCTTCGCGGGTAATTTGTCCACTCTTGAATAACTTATAGAGTGCCTGTTCAAAGGTTTGCGAACCTGCCGCTACGCTCTGGCTGATAGCTTCACGGATTTTATCGATTTCGTCGTTTTTAATCAGGTCGGCGATGAGCGAGGTGTTGAGCAGTATTTCCACTGCGGGAATCAGCTTGCCATCCGAGCCGCGTATCAGGCGTTGGGAGATGACCGCACGCAGACACATGGCCAAATCTGAAAGCACGGATTGGCGTGCGTCGTAAGGGAAGAAGTTAACAATGCGGTTCAGCGCATGGTAGCTGTTATTGGCGTGTAATGTGGATAGACAAAGGTGGCCGGTCTGGGCAAATACCAATGCGTGCTTGAGGGTGTCACGATCGCGGATTTCACCTATCATCAGCACATCGGGCGCTTCGCGCATGGCGCTGATCAGCGCGTGTTCGTAGGACATGGTATCGGAACCGACTTCACGCTGGTTCACGATGCACTTCTCGTGTGTGTATAAATACTCGATAGGGTCTTCAATGGTCAGGATATGGCCACTGGCAGTGGTGTTGCGGTGCTCGATCATGGCTGCCAGAGTTGTGGATTTACCCGATCCGGTTGCGCCGACCATCAGCACCAGGCCGCGTTTTTCCATGATCAGATTTTTTAGCACTTCCGGCAGGTTCAAATCTTCGACGTTCTGTATCTTGCCCCTGACGTAACGGATGAC
>CAIQPV010000105.1 GCA_903873725.1 uncultured Nitrosomonadales bacterium | reverse complement strand
TGACCTGCCCCAGACGATGCTGGCTGCGGCGGCGCACCGTGTTCAAGCGGAACTCCACCCATTCGCGGATGATTTTGCTCAGAGGCTTCTGTTGCGGGCGCCCGTCCAGCCCGATCATGGTCATGTTGATGGGAGAGGAAGACTCCAGACTGGTGTGGGCGAGCAGCACATTCATCAACTCGTCCTGAGTCTGGCGCGAGGACTTGGGCTGGAACACCAGACGCACGGCCTGCGACTTGTCGGATTCATCGGCGACAGCATCCAGCACCGACAGCAATAATTGCTTGTTCTGCACCTGATCCTGCGTCAGGCTCTTCTTGTTGGCTTTGACTTTCGGATTGGTCAGTTCGTCGATTTCTTCCAGAACCTTGCGCGTCGAAACACCGTGCGGCAGTTCGTGCACCACAATCTGCCATTGACCGCGCGCCAATTCTTCGACAGTCCAGCGGGCACGCATCTTGAGCGAGCCGCGTCCGCTCAGATAACAATCGCGGATGTCGCGCGCGGACGAAATGATCTGCCCGCCGCCGGGGAAATCGGGGCCGTGGATGCAGGCGAGCAGGGCATCGTCGTCGAGTTCTGGATTGCGCACCAGTTGCACGGCGGCTTCGGCCACTTCGCGCAGATTGTGCGAAGGGATTTCCGTCGCCATACCGACCGCGATGCCCGAAGCGCCGTTGAGCAGCACCATCGGCAGGCGCGCCGGGAGCATGGAGGGTTCCTGAAATGCACCGTCGTAGTTGGGCACGAAGTCCACCGTCCCCATGTCGATTTCGGATAACAGCAATTCGGCCAGCGGAGTGAGGCGCGTTTCGGTATAGCGCATGGCCGCCGCGTTGTCGCCGTCGCGGGTGCCGAAGTTGCCTTGTCCGTCCACCAGCGGATAGCGCAGGGAGAAATCTTGCGCCAGACGCACCATGGCTTCGTAAGCGGAGGAATCGCCATGCGGATGGTATTTACCCAACACATCGCCGACCACGCGCGCCGATTTGACGTGTTTGCTGCCGTGGTTCAGCCCCATCGCGCGCATCGCGTAAAGAATGCGCCGCTGCACCGGTTTCTGCCCGTCGCACACGTCCGGCAAGGCGCGGCCTTTGACTACCGAGATGGCGTATTCCAGATAGGCGCGCTCGGCGTATTGCGCGATTGGTACATCGTCGCCGTCGGGCAAGTTTGCAAGCGGGGAGAATTGTTTGTGGCCTCCCGATCCTCCTCCTGCATCCGGAGATATTTCTTGCGCTGCGTTTTCGACGGGTTGAGCTTCGTCTTCCGGGAATAGGGTGGTTTGATCTGTGTGTTCGGTACTCATTTGATGTTCAGTATTTCACGAATCTTGTCATCAAGTTCATTCCCGGCGGGTAGATTTGGCCCCGAGATAAATCGGGCTGAAAACTCATCCAGTTTAAACCGCACAATTCTGTTCCTGACGAGTTTCCTTACCTGCCCATGCGCAACGGGATCACCCAAATTGTAGGTAAATACCGTAATGATATCTTTTCCCGGAACATCTACGGTGGGTATGTCCGATCCAATAATTTCTTCAAAGCGCTGGTAGACTGGTTCAGGCACAATGAAGAACAAGCCATTTTTCACCAGTTCAGATTTCGAGTACACGAGACTTTTGCGGATAATTTGTGGCATCAGACGCTTATGAACGTTGGCCCAGTTCAAGCCATGCGCGGATGGCGGAATGACCGACTTCTTGTCCCGCGCGGCATACCACGCATCCCGGTAGTTGCCGGTAATGTCTATGCTCTGTACCTCAATGCCGACATATTCCATCAACTTGCCGTTTTTGATACGGGCAAGCACCCAATCCATGCTCATTTTGCTCAGCTTAACTTCCCTGCCGGAGTTCTGGCCCAATGCAACAACGCAATTGAGTGAGTTGCTTGCCTTCTTGAGATATTCATCGAACAGCATAAATGGAAGCTTGCCGAACACATCCTCCGATACATGCCTGATCGTTTCGTAATTATTTGCGTACAAACGATTAGGGCAGATGATTACATCTTGTCCCGCATTGGAAACTGAACAGGTTCCATAACAAATTGTATTCGTGTGATCGAACTTGGTACAAGCGCGCCCCATAAATAGACAAGCATTTAATCCCCAGAATTTTCTGGCTTTCGATGTATTGTCATTAGGCGCATGACCAAATACTTCAATCAAACTTCGGGAAGTTTTTTTGTC
>CAIQPV010000104.1 GCA_903873725.1 uncultured Nitrosomonadales bacterium | reverse complement strand
CTATCCCTTCGGCCGCAATTGCCCCGTGACCAATTGCAGTAGTCAGCAAATGAGGGCGAATCACGTCGCCGCCGGCGAAGGTTCCTGGTTTGCCTGAAATTTGATAATTCTTGTCAGCATTGATTGCGCCACGTCCGTTGTTGAATTCCTCCATCCCGGTGAAGTCTACTGCTTGACCGATTGCTGAAACTATCAGGTCAGCAGGAATGTCCTGCTCGCTGCCTTCCTTTTGCTTGATCTCTAACTTGCCACCGGCGAATTTTGCTTCGCACTCCGCAACGCGCAAGGCTGTGGCGCGTCCATTTGAATCTTTGACCACACCGACTGGAACTAGTCCCCCACGTATCGCGATTCCTTCGGCGAGTGCCTGTTCAATTTCGTGCTGGTTGGCCTGCATCTTGTCAATTGCGAAAATTGAAGTCAGTGTGACTTCCGCGCCTTGTTTGGCGGAAATGTCGGCGACATCGTGAGCCATGCGCCCGGCTATAGCGGACTCGGCATCAGTTGGCTTGGCATGCTCGATATGTCCCAGACGCCGGGCAACGGTTGCCACATCTATCGAAGTATCACCGCCGCCAACTACAACCACACGCTTACCCACATGTTGTAGGCGTCCGTCGTTAAAGGCACGCAGGAAGGCGGTCGCGGTGACTACATTGGGTGCCTCACTGTCCGGTGTGGGTAGCGCTCGTCCGGCCTGCGCGCCCATCCCCAGGAACACAGCGTCATAATCCTTGCGGATTTGTTCCAAAGTGATGTCCTTGCCGATATGGCAGTTCAATTTTGCTTCTACACCGAGGTCGGGGGTACGCTGAATTTCTGCGTCGAGTACGGTGCGTGGGGTGCGAAAACCGGGTATGCCGTAGCGCATCATGCCGCCGAGGTATTCGTGCTCGTCAAAGACTGTAACTGCATGGCCTTTTAGCGCCAGTTGATAAGCGCAAGACAAACTGGCTGTCCCCCCTCCGATGAGGGCAACCTTTTTCCCGGAAGCCGCAACGGTCGGTTTGTTGAACTTGAGGTTGTTGGCGATGGCATATTCACCCAAGAAGTGTTCGACGGAATTAATGCCGACGTGGTCCTCCACTTCATTGCGGTTGCAGCCAGTTTCACACGGAGCCGGGCACACGCGCCCCATCACCGAGGGGAATGGATTGGCCTCGGTCAATACACGCCAGGCGTATTCCTGCCAAGCCATACCGACAGGAGGCTTTTCCATGCCGCGTGCGATTTGCAGGTAACGTCGAATGTCCTCACCCGCAGGGCAGCTACCCTGACAAGGCGGAGTGGACTGGATATAGGTCGGGCATTTGTGGCTGAAACCTGCCTGGAATATGCGGTCATGATTATTCACCTTGGTGTCGCCGTCTTTATAGCGGCGGAAGGTGAGTTTGGTTTCTTGCGTGGGTGCTGACATTGCCTGTCTCCTATTTGTCGCCTAACTTGATTGCATTGCTTACCAACTGGTGTACGCCGCCGACCGTGCGGCGATCAAAACCGTAGATGGGCAGCACCTTGGTAAATTGCGCCTTGCAGATGGCGCAGATGGTTGCCATGAAATTCACTCCGTGGGAATCGGCCACCTGTTGCAGCGCTTCCATGCGCGGCAACGCGCCCTTGACGCGCAGGTCAAGCAATTCATCGGTCAGCAGGCCGCCGCCGCCGCCGCAGCAGAATGTCTGTTCGCGTGTGGTGCCGTCGCGCATTTCAACGAAATTATTGGCGACCGCTTTGATGATGTTGCGCGGAATTTCAAACTGGCCACCGGCAAAGTCTCCCATGCGCGAGGCACGCGCAACGTTGCACGAGTCATGGAAAGTGATGATGTGCTTGTCGTTCGCTTCTTTGTCGAAT
>CAIQPV010000103.1 GCA_903873725.1 uncultured Nitrosomonadales bacterium | reverse complement strand
TAATTAACTCGGAGCTCAACAGGCCTATATTTATGATTCAGATGGGACTGATTGGCATTCTTTTCTTGTTGGCAGTTGGGCTAAGTATTTATGTCATGAACTTCACGTTACTGGCAACTATAGCCGTGATTTTTATGGGGTCGTTGTATTACGGATATTCAACGATAGCAGAGCCGCGTAATTTTCGCGCTATCATTTACTCTGTACTTGCAATCGATATACTGTACATCTTCATGAGTTTATTGACTTTTTTAGCTTTTACCCAATACAGCATAGCTTATAATGCGGTAAAACTGTTAGGTAAACAATCCGGCATGCCTGTCTATGTTTATCAAATGCCCGAGGTTGCGAGAGAGTTAGCTTTGTATAGCAAGGCACCATGCTATGAGGTAGCCTCTGCTGAATCCCTGACGCAGGCCAAAGGGAATTTTTCCATATTGGTTAAACATGACCAGTTGCAGCAATTACACATGGAATCAATGCATCTCAGGCTTCTCTCTGAAATGCAATTGGTTGTTCACAAAACAGGAACTTTCAACAAATTATTACAATTAGCCAAGGGCAATGGCTCCTTGGAAAATATTGATTTTCTGCAATACTCTGCCCCATGATTTGTCAGAACCTGATGGTATTTCAACGGGGTTGAAGTTTTTGTAGATGCAAATTTGCAACCCCGTCAAATATGGTTTTAACGTTCAATTTTCGCGGAAATGCAGTGTGCAAAAATACATATTTATTGATGGAAGTAAAAAAACAAAAAGCCGAGTTTCCCCGGCTTTTTTTTGGTACACAATAACACTTACTCGTCAGCGACCTCTACCGGGATTGCTTCAGCCGGACGATCCAGCAATTCAACCAGCGCCATCGGCGCATTGTCGCCTTTACGGAAACCGAACTTGAGGATGCGCGAATAGCCGCCATTGCGGGTTGCATAGCGGGGGCCAAGCTCGTCGAATAATTTGACCACTATTTCACGGTCACGCAGGCGAGCAAACGCCAAGCGGCGGTTGGCCAGGCTGGGGTTCTTGCCCAACGTCAGGATTGGCTCTGCCACGCGGCGCAATTCCTTGGCCTTGGGCAGGGTGGTCTTGATGACTTCATGGCGCAACAGGGAAACGGTCATGTTACGCAACATGGCCAGACGATGGCTGCTGGTGCGATTAAGTTTTCTGAGTCCTAAACGGTGACGCATGATTGTCCTTTCTTGCTACTATTCTATAAGCGCTGAAGCGCTGGCTTATTTCTCAACCGGTGCCGGCCAGTTTTCCAATTTCATGCCTAGTGACAGTCCGTGCTCTGCCAGCACTTGTTTTATTTCATTCAATGACTTACGACCAAGATTAGGTGTGCGCAGCAGATCATTTTCCGTGTACTGAATCAGGTCTCCAATATAATGTATACTTTGAGCCTTGAGGCAATTGGAGGAACGCGGAGTCAACTCCAGATCGTCCACTGGTCTCAACAACATAGGATCAACCTTGGGTGCCTGCGGTTTCTCAACCGGGGCAGGAGTCCCTTCCAACGCGGCAAACACTGCAAACTGTTCTACCAGAATGCGTGCAGCATAACGAATGGCCTCTTCCGGATCAATGGCGCCATTGGTTTCAATGTCCATGATCAGCTTGTCCAGATCGGTGCGCTGTTCCACACGCGCGCTTTCCACAGCGTAGCTGACACGGTGAACCGGGCTGAATGATGCATCCAGTGAAATATGACCCACTGAACGCGTTTCACCAGGAATCTGGCGTGCAATGGCGGAAACATAGCCACGACCTTGTTCGACCTTGATTTCCATGTCCAGTTTGCCGCCCGCAGTCAGGTGCGCAATCACATGGGATGGGTTAATTACTTCGGTATCTGCGCCAGTAACGATGTCACCGGCAGTGACCACACCTGCTCCATCCTTCTTTAGTGTCAACACGGCTTCGCTGGAATTGTGCAGCTTAAGCACCAAACCCTTCAGATTGAGCAGTATCTCAACAACATCTTCCTGCACGCCGTCGATAGACGAATATTCATGCAGCACGCCTGCGATTTTGACTTCGGTTGGAGCATAGCCCGGCATGGAGGACAGCAGGATGCGGCGCAACGCATTACCCAGCGTGTGACCATAACCGCGCTCGAAGGGCTCCATCACCACTTTTGCTTGAGTGGCAGAAACTCTTTGTACATCAATAATACGTGGTTTCAGAAAATCATTCTTTTGCATATCCGGCTCCGCGTGGATTACTTGGAATACAACTCGACAATAAGGTGCTCGTTGATTGTGGCAGGCAATTCAGAACGCTGTGGTTTAGCCTTGAACGTCCCCTTCATTGCCTTGGCATCAACTTCAAGCCATTCCGGAAAGCCGCGCTGTTCGGCAGCCTGCACCGCAGCCTTGATACGCAAATGCGCACGTGTCTTCTCTGCAATCTCAACCACGTCACCGGGTCGAACCTGAAATGACGGGATATTGACGCGCTTGCCATTCACAAGAATACCGTTGTGACGGACCACCTGGCGTGCCTCGGAACGCGAAGCGCCGAAACCCATGCGATAGGACACGTTGTCCAGACGCGACTCCAGCGTCTGCAACAAATTTTCCCCGGTGATGCCGCGCTGAATTTCAGCCGCACGATAGGTCAGTCGGAATTGCCCTTCAAGCATGCCGTAAATGCGCCGAACTTTTTGCTTTTCGCGCAACTGCCCGCCGTAGTCGGACATGCGGGTGTTTTTCTTTTGTCCGTGCTGACCGGGCGGATAAGCGCGACGTTCTACCGCACATTTGTCAGTAAAACACTTTTCACCCTTCAGAAACAGCTTCTCGCCTTCACGGCGGCACTGACGGCACTTTGGATCAAGATTTCTAGCCAAG
>CAIQPV010000102.1 GCA_903873725.1 uncultured Nitrosomonadales bacterium | reverse complement strand
TTAATTATTAGTGCTAATATTACTAAACATTGTCGACAATCGGAGTCGAAACATGTTACCCAATACTCCTCAACAAGGCACCTTGGCCGATATCGCGTCGCGTCGCCTGGCTCACAGCATTGTGACCGGCGAGTTGACGCAAGGCCAGAAGTTGAACGAGGCCGAACTGGCTGAACGCTATGGTATGGGCAGGGGTCCTTTGCGTGAAGCTTTGCGCCATCTGGAAGGTATGCGCCTGGTCAAGCGCATTCCAAATGCGGGAGCGCGCGTTGTGGTGCTGGATCACAAAACCATGGCTGATTTGTATGCGGTGCGTGAGGCTTTGGAAGGCATGGCCTGCCGTATTGCGGCATCGGAGATGACAGAGGATGAAATCGCCCAATTAAACGACCTGCTTGACCGGCATGAAAAGGAAATCAAACAGCAAAACGGCAAGGTATATGCGCAAAGCGAAGGTGATGTTGATTTCCACTACCGAATCTTGCGCGGCAGTCGTAACGCGATACTGTTGGAAATACTTGGCAGCGAACAATATCAACTGTTGCGCATGTGCCGTTACCGCACCAGCCGCGACGCACTGCGCACACTCCCCGCCTTGCAGCAACACCGGCAGATTGTCGAGGCCTTGGCCCAGCGCGATGGTGAATTAGCCGAAATGTTGATGCGACGGCATATCCAGGGCGCATGGCAAAGCATTAGTGAAATGATAGATAAAGAGGAAACAGCATGACACAAATAAATAGTACGCCGGGTCAGAAATTTCGCCGCGCAGTCGAAGAAAATCATCCGTTGCAAGTGGTGGGTGCCGTCACCGCTTACTGTGCCATCCTGGCGCAGAAGAGCGGGCACAAGGCACTGTACCTTTCGGGCGGTGGTGTGGCCGCCTCTTCACTGGGCATACCCGATCTGGGCATCACCACGCTGCATGACGTATGCGAGGATGCCCGCCGGATTACTGCCGTCAGCAACCTTCCGCTGCTGGTGGATATTGACACCGGCTGGGGCGGCGCTTTCAACATCGCCCGTGCCACGCGCGAGGTTGCGCAATCCGGCGCGGCGGGGTTTCATATTGAAGACCAGGTGATGCAAAAACGTTGCGGCCACCGTCCGAACAAGGCCATCGTCAGCCAAAGCGAGATGGTAGATCGGGTCAAGGCTGCGGTGGATGCGCGCACCGACGAGAGTTTCGTCATCATGGCACGTACCGATGCTCTTGCAGTGGAAGGCATGCAGTCCGCTATCGAGCGCGCGCAGGCCTGCGTGGAGGCCGGTGCCGATATGATTTTCCCGGAAGCCATGACTACACTTGAGCAATATACCGAATTCACCCGGCTGGTCAATGTACCGGTGCTGGCAAACATCACCGAATTTGGCGCAACGCCGCTCTACACTGTGGACCAACTTGGAAGTGTGGGCATCAAACTGGTGCTGTATCCGCTATCGGCGTTTCGTGCAATGAGCAAAGCAGCACTGAATGTATATCAACATATTCTCTCCGACGGAACACAACAGAACGTAGTGCCTGAAATGCAACCTCGCATGGAGCTTTACGATTATCTTGGCTACCACGCTTACGAACAGCAGCTTGATCGTTTATTCGCCGAAAAAGGCTCTGAATAAACCATTCCATTCATTTATCAAGGAGAACTACATGACCGAAGCAAGCACTTTACCCAAACCAAAAAAATCCGTTGCCCTGTCGGGGACGGTCGCTGGAAATACTGCGGTCTGTACCGTCGGTCGTACCGGCAATGATTTGCATTATCGCGGCTATGACATTCTGGATTTTGCCGAACAGGCCGAGTTCGAGGAAGTCGCCCATCTGCTGATCCACGGCACGCTGCCGGATCGTGCCCAACTTAAAGCCTACAAGGAAAAACTGAAGTCCTTGCGCAGTTTGCCCCAAGGTGTAAAACAAGCGTTGGAAGCGATTCCGGCCGACGCGCACCCGATGGATGTAATGCGTAGCGGATGCTCGGTACTGGGTACTTTTGAGCAAGAACACGAATCTCATATTGAATCGCAGACGCGTGAATTGCTCGATCGCCTGCTTGCCAGCTTTGGTTCGATGCTGATGTACTGGCATCACTTCAGCACCAGCGGAATTCGCATCGAGGTTGAAACGGACGACGAAACAGTGGGTGCGCATATCCTGCATCTGTTGCACGGCAAACCGCCCAAGGCATCGTGGGTCCGTGCCATGCACACTTCGCTGATTCTGTATGCCGAGCATGAGTTCAATGCTTCAACCTTCACCGCGCGCGTGATCGCGGGCACCAACTCCGATCTCTATTCCTGCATCACCGGCGCAATCGGCGCACTGCGCGGCCCCAAGCACGGCGGTGCCAACGAAGAAGCGTTCCGCATCCAGAGCCGTTATGCGGATGCCGATACAGCCGAAGCGGAAATTCGCACTATTGTGGCAAACAAGGGAATCGTTATCGGATTCGGCCATCCGGTTTACACCATCTCTGATCCGCGCAATGAGGTGATCAAACGCGTGGCGAAACAGTTGGCTGAAGAAAATGGCGAGATGCGCCTGTTCGAAATTGCCGAGCGGCTGGAAAGCGTGATGTGGGAAACCAAGAAAATGTTCCCCAACCTCGACTGGTTCTCCGCCGTGTCGTATCACATGATGGGTGTCCCGACGAATATGTTTACTCCGTTGTTCGTTATCTCGCGCGTCACCGGCTGGGGCGCGCATGTGATCGAACAGCGCGCCGACGGCAAGATCATCCGCCCCAGTGCCAATTACATCGGGCCGGACAATCTGGCTTGGGTTCCAATCGAAAAACGCGGCTAAGTAAAGCAAAGGTCGACCTGTCCACGGTCGCCCTTTCCAGTTCCCACATCCAACTCGACCACGTTCTCACAGAAGGACATTATGAATACCCTATACCGTAAGCCTTTAGCCGGGAGTACGCTGGATTACTTCGACACCCAAGCGGCAGTCGAAGCCATCCAGCTAGGCGCTTATGCCAAACTGCCCTACACTTCCAAAGTGCTGGCAGAACAACTGGTGCGTCGCTGCGAACCGGAAGAATTGACCGACGCGTTGAAACAGCTGATCGAACGCAAGCGCGACCTCGATTTCCCGTGGTATCCCGCCCGTGTGGTTTGCCACGACATCCTCGGTCAGACTGCATTGGTTGATCTCGCCGGCCTGCGTGACGCGATCGCCGACCAGGGCGGTGACCCCTCCTTGGTCAACCCTGTTGTGCCGACCCAG
>CAIQPV010000101.1 GCA_903873725.1 uncultured Nitrosomonadales bacterium | reverse complement strand
CCGAAAAAACACACGGACTTACCCGCCATTTATTTTGGATAGTTTTTTACCAGCGCAAGAGTAAATCAAATGAGTATTATTTGACTAATCAATTGCTTTAATCTTTAATATTGATATTCCAAATATTGATATTGAAAATATTGATAAGGTAAAAAAACAATGGCAACTGAAAAACAACAATATTACAAGAATAACCGGCTCAAACAGATGCGGGCTTTTTGTCAAGTTGTGCGTTGCGGTAACATCACCAAGGCAGCGGAACGGTTGTATTTGAGTCAGCCATCGGTGACACTGCAAATTCAGGCACTGGAAAGGGAATTGGGTGTCACACTTTTCGAAAGGCGGGGCCCTAATCTCAAACTGACCCCGAATGGCGAGTCACTCTATACTCTGGCTGGTCCGCTGGTCGACGGGGTAGATAGCCTGGAGGAGAACTTTGCCGCCCATCACGGGCTGCTGGAATCAGGTGAATTGAACATAGGCGCGGGTGAATCCACCATTCTTTACATCCTTCCTGAAGCGGTGCAACGTTTTGTTGCCGCTTACCCGGGCATCAAACTCAGGATAAACAATGTCACCGGGCGGGACGGGCTGAAAATGCTGCGCGCCGACGAGATAGATATTGCCGTGGGTTCGATGCTGGATGTACCGGACGATATTTCCTATCAGCCGGTGGTGATGTACGATCCGGCGCTGATAACTCCGCTGGAACATCCGCTTTCATTATTATCCGCCGTTACGCTTGAGGACATCAGCCACTACGGACTGATTTTACCCCCCCGCCATCTTTCCACTTGGAGTACTGTCAAATATGTCTTTCAGCAACACAACCTGACTTTCACGGTCACCATGGAAGCAGGGGGCTGGGAAGTTATTAAAAAATACGTGGAGTTGGGCATGGGCATTTCCATCGTCACGGATATCTGCCTGACCGGACTGGAAAAGCTGGTACGTATTCCGCTCAACCAGTATTTTCCGCAGCGCGGCTATGGGTTGGTACTGCGGAAAGGAAGATTTTTATCCCCGCAAGCACTGCGGTTTGTAGAGATATTAACCGAGGTTTACGGGCAGGGGGGCGCACCGAAACAGCTCTAGCCGCCTGCATTTGCATCCCTGGTTTTTTGTCATTCCTGATTTTCTCGACATGCTTTTTCCGCGCGCTGTACAATTCAATACGGCCAACGAAAGCTCTCCGAGCCATGCCATGAGTATCGTCAGCACATCTTTCAACCCGCCTGTCCAGCGTGATACAGCGGCCATAGCCCTGATCGGGCTAACGCACGGAACATCCCATTTCTTCCATTTGTTGCTGCCTCCGCTCTTTCCATGGCTGATGCAGGCTTTCGGACTTGATTTTTCAGGAATCGGTCTCACCATGACCGTTTTTTTCGTCACCTCGGGTGTTGGGCAGGCGCTGGCAGGATTTGCCGTAGATCGTTTCGGGCCGGTGCGTGTGCTGTTGTTTGGCATGTGCTGTTTTTTGTTCGCCGGTCTGGGGCTGGGGTGGGTTGCCCATAACCCGGCCGGTCTGTTCGTAGTCGCTGCCTTGGCAGGTCTTGGTAATAGTGTGCTGCATCCGGCCGATTATACTGTCCTCAACCGGAAGGTGTCAGCGGCGCGCCTCGGACATGCCTTCTCGATTCACGGGATATCCGGGAATCTTGGCTGGGCTCTGGCACCGGTATTTCTGACAGGAATTGCGACGGTAGCCGGCTGGCAGTTCGCAGCTATTGCTGCCGGTCTGATGGCTCTTCCTGCCATGGTTCTGCTCTGGCTGTTCCGCCACCACCTCGAAACCACTCCGGTAAAGGCGTCCATAGTGAATGTTCCGGTCCATGGCGCATTTTCCTTTCTTGATGTTGGGGCGGTCTGGCTCTGTTTCGGCTTTTTTTTCCTTACCACCCTCGCTTTCGGGGCTTTTCAGAATTTCGGGACGCCAGTGTTACAGCATCTTTATGGCTTACCGATCGGTACCGCTGCTTCTGCTCTTTCCACTTTTATGCTGGCAGCGGCATGCGGTATCTTCACCGGAGGTTTTGTAGCTCAAAGCCACACGCAAGACCGCATTATTGCTATCGTTCTGACTGTGGCAGCAGTGCTCGCATTAGTGTTGTCCATCGAGCTGATTCCGCCTTGGGCTGTGCTTCCGGTGATGGCCGGCATTGGCTTCTTTACCGGTATCGCCGGGCCGTCGCGTGATCTGCTGGTGCGTCGAACCGCAACTGCACGTTTCGGTCAAGCCGCATATGGCCGGGTCTATGGCTTCGTCTATTCCGGACTGGATAGCGGTTTGGCGGTGTCTCCTCTGATTTTCGGCCATTTCATGGATGAGGGACGCTACGCTTCAGTACTGATCGGCATCGCTATCTTTCAGGCGCTGGCTGTGCTGACAGCATTACGCGTCGGCAAATCCGACTCTGCAGCACAATGACGTAATTTTTTGTGCAAATCAGCCGGCCAATTGTTTGTTTGCCGCATCCACCGCGACGCCGCGTGTGATCGGCGCTTTCAGCCGGCCAAGTGCATCATCCAAAGCGTTGAGACAGAGCAACACGTTGCGCGGGTTGCTGGCATATCCCATCAAGCCGATACGCCATACTTTGCCCGCCATCGCCCCGAGGCCGGCGCCTATTTCCAACTGATAGTCTGACAGCAGGATGGCACGAACGGCCGCTTCATCCACGCCTTCCGGAATCGAGATTGCATTTAACTGCGGCAGACGCTCGGCCTCCGGCACCACGAATTTCAATCCCATCGCTTCCAGCCCGGCACGCAACGCGAGATGATTCTTCTGGTGGCGTGCCCAGGCGTTTTCCAGGCCTTCTTCTTGCAGGATAACCAGCGCTTCGTGCAAGCCATACAGCGCGTTGATCGGTGCAGTGTGGTGGTAGGCGCGTTTGGTTGTGCCGCCCCAGTAACCCATTACCAGATTGAGATCCATGAACCAGCTTTGTACTTTGGATTGCCGGTTTTTGATTTTTTCCTGTGCATTAGAGTTGAAGCTGACCGGCGACAGGCCCGGGGTACACGATAAACATTTCTGCGTCCCTGAATAGGTTGCATCAATGCTCCATTCATCCACTTTGACAGGTATGCCGCCCAGTGAAGTGACAGCATCAACGATGGTCAGGCAATTATAATTATGCGCGATTCCGACCAATGTTTTTACATCAGACCGGGCACCGGTGGAAGTTTCTGCATGCACGAATGCGACAATTTTGGCGTCCGGATTGGCCTTCAGCGCATCTTCCAGCTTTTGCGGATTAACCGCGCGACCCCATTCATCCTGCACCATCACCGCGATACCGCCGCACCTCTCGACATTTTCTTTCATGCGCCCGCCGAATACGCCGTTCTGGCAAACGATGACTTTGTCTCCCGGTTCGACCAGATTGACGAAACAGGTCTCCATGCCGGCAGACCCGGGGGCGGAGACCGGCATGGTCAATTCATTTTTGGTTTGGAACGCGAATTTAAGCAGGGTTTTCATTTCGTCCATCATGTCCACGAACACCGGATCGAGATGGCCGAGTGTCGGCCGGGACATGGCTTCCAGCACACGCGCGCTGACATCGGACGGGCCGGGACCCATCAGAACGCGTTGCGGCGGATGGAATGATTTGATGGTCATGCTATTTCCTTTCTATGTTTATAGTAATCCTGGCTTGGGGTGCCATTATTACTGTGTTGATCCAATAACTCAATCCAGTGCTTGACCGGCAGTTCGCCGGTACCGGCCAGATGCATCTGGCACCCGATATTGGCGGTGGCGATAATCTCGGGGTTGCCCTGTTTCAGTGCCGCCAGTTTGTTATTCAGCAGTTGTTGTGAAAGCTCGTTTTGCAGCAGGGTATAGGTACCCGCCGCCCCGCAGCAAAGGTGACTGTCTGCGACCGGTGTCAGCGTGTAGCCGCAGCGGCGCAAAATCGCTTCCACCGTTCCGCCAAGTTTTTGACCGTGCTGCAAGGTACACGGCGACTGGAAAGCTACCCGTATACCTTGACCGATATGTTCGAAAATATTCAGGTTCTCGCGGCTGAGTATTTCGCTTATGTCGAGCGTGAGTTGGCCGATGCGCACTGCTTTGTCTGCATAGTCGGCATCCTCTTTCAGCGCAGTTGCATAGTCTTTGACCATCAGGCCGCAACCGCTGGCAGTCATGACGATGGCTTCTGCCCCATTTTCGATATGCGGCCACCATGCATCAATGTTGCGGCGCATCATTGCGCGCGCACCGTTACAGTCGGAAAGATGCTGGTTCAGGGAACCGCAGCAACCTGCCCCTTGTGCCTCAATCAGCGAGATGCCGAGTCGGTCCAGCACGCGTGCCGCTGCGGCATTGGTGTTCGGTGTGGTGAATGGCTGAACGCAGCCTTGCAGTACCAGCATGCGTCGTGCGTGGGCCGTTGTCCGCGTTTCGGAAACAACCTGTTTCAAGGGTATCTTCCTTTGCAGAGATTGCGGTAGCAGGGGACTCAACAGACGAGCCGATGCCAGCACAACAGAAAAGCGAACCGTATAGGGAATCACCGAAAGTAAGGTCTTGCGCAATAGTTTTGCGAAAAAAGATCGCGGTACTAACTGTTCGACTTTCTCCCGCCCGATATCGATCAGACGACCAAAGCGCACGCCGGACGGACAGGTGGTTTCGCATGAGCGGCAGGTCAGGCAGCGATCCAGATGCAAACGAGTGTTGTTGCCGGCTTGCTCTGTTTCCAGCATCTCCTTGATCAGGTAGATGCGGCCGCGCGGGCTATCCAGTTCCGAGCCAAGCAACTGATAAGTCGGGCAGGTCGCCGTGCAAAATCCGCAATGCACACAGGCACGCAGTATGGCATCGGCTTCAGCCATGTCGGGCTGACTGAGCAGATGCAAAGGAATGGACGTTTGCATGTTATAAATTTCCGTACAGCCGGCCGCGATTGAAAATACTTTTCGGGTCGAAGCCGGACTTGATTCGTTGGTGCAATGCCAGCAGGGGTGCGGGAAGAGGTTGAAATAATTCCACCGCGCGATCATCGCTGCGGAACACCGAGACATGGCCGCCAGCCTGTTCTACGCAATGGCGAATGGTGGAAAAATCCTTCCGACTGAATAGCCAGCGCTGCGCGCCGCCCCAGTCCAGTAGCCATGAACCTTCAATGGGCAGGGGCGGCGTGGCGGGTTTGACCATGATGCGATACAGCGTGTTGCGATGATCAAAAAAGGGGTGTTCATGCTCGCGCAAAGCCGCCCAGAATGTTTCTGCATCCGGCATGGTTTCGCCGGGAATTTTTGTGCGCGCTTCACTGACAGCTTGTGCGCTGCCCGAGATGCGCACATGGCAGTGGTCGCCGTCATGGCACGCGGCATCAACCGGATAGGGTTTGCCCAGCAGCGCACTCATGCTCTCAATCGCTTCGGCTGCGCTGCATTCGTGCGTCACAGTAATACTCGCTGCCGGGCGCGGCAATACTTTGAGGCTGATTTCAAGCAGGATGCCCAGCGTGCCATAGGCGCCTGCCATCAGGCGCGAGACATCGTAGCCCGCGACGTTCTTCATGACTTGTCCGCCGAAGCGCAATATTTCGCCGCGCCCGTTCAGTATCTGGCAACCCAGCACGAAATCGCGCGCCGATCCGCTGTAGGGGCGACGCGGGCCGGACAGTGCGCAGGCGATGGTGCCGCCCAGGGTGGCCTGGTTACCGAAATGCGGCGGCTCGAATGCCAGTATCTGCCCGGCATCGGCCAGTGTCGCTTCGATCTTGCTGAGTGGCGTGCCGCTACGCGCAGTCAGCACCAGTTCGCGCGGGTCGTAGTTGACGATACCGCGATGCTTGAAGACATCGATCGTTTGCCCGTGCGGGACGTGACCAAGAAAAGACTTGCTGCCGCTGCCCGTGATATTGAGCGGGTTCTCTTTCTCAAAGGCATCGAGCACCTGTTGCTGCAGAGCTTTGCCGAGGTCGTGTTCGTCCATCAAAAACGTTCCAGTTCGGGATGGCAGAGTTGGCCGTGATGGACGTGCATGGCGCCGAATTCAGCGCAGCGATGCAGCGTGGGAACGGCCTTGCCGGGATTGAGCAAACCGTGCGGATCGAACGCGGCTTTGACGGAATGGAATTGGCTTAATTCGGCACTCTGGAACTGGAAGCACATCGAGTCGATTTTCTCAATGCCAACACCATGTTCACCCGTGATGGTGCCGCCGACTTCGACGCACAGTTGCAGGATGCGGCGGCTGAATTCCTCGGTACGTGCCAGCTCGCCGGGTTTGTTGGCGTCAAACAGGATCAGCGGATGCAGATTGCCGTCACCGGCGTGGAACACATTGGCGACCGGCAATCCATATTCCGCAGACATCTCGCCGATGCGGCGCAAAACATGCGGCAATTGGTGGCGCGGGATGGTGCCATCAATGCAATAATAATCAGGTGAAATGCGGCCCACTGCGGGAAAGGCGGATTTGCGTCCCTTCCAGAAAAGCTGCCGTTCGGCTTCGTCTGCCGCCGTGCGCACTTCGGTGGCGCCACTGCCGGTCAGTATCTTGCGTATGGTCATGATGTGTTCGGAAACTTCGGCGTTGGTGCCGTCCAGTTCGCACAACAGGATCGCCTCGGCATCGCGCGGATAACCTGCATGCACGAAATCTTCCGCCGCCTGAATGGCGAGTTTGTCCATCATTTCCAGCCCGGCTGGGATGATCCCCGCCGAGATAATCGCGCCCACCGCCTCACCTGCTTTCATTACATCGTCAAAGGCTGCCAGCACGACCTGTGCGCGTTCCGGTTTGGCTAATAATTTAACGGTGACCTCGACAATGATGCCCAGCAGACCTTCGGAACCGGTCATCAGCGCGAGCAGATCGTAACCTGCTGAATCCAGCGTTTCGGCACCGATAGTGAGCAACTCGCCTTCCATGGTCACCACTTTCAGCATCAGGATATTGTGCACAGTGAGACCATATTTCAGGCAATGCACCCCACCGGAATTTTCCGCGACATTGCCACCTATGGTGCAGGCGATTTGCGACGAGGGATCCGGTGCATAATACAATCCATAGATTGCCGCTGCTTCCGATATGGCGAGGTTGCGCACCCCGGGCTGTACAGTCGCCATCGCATTACGTGGATCGATGTTGAGAATGCGCTTGAATTTTGCCAGGCTCAGCAGTACGCCATCCGCCAACGGCAGCGCACCGCCGGAAAGGCCGGTACCCGCGCCGCGAGCGACCACGGGGATGCGCTGCGCATGGCATAGCCGCATGATACTTTGCACTTGTTCCATGGTTTCCGGCAGCACCACGACCAAGGGTAGCTGCCGATAAACTGACAGCCCGTCGCATTCGAAAGGGTGTAAATCCTCTGCATCAGTCAGCACGGATTCTTTTGGCAAAAGGTTTTGCAGTGAACGGATCAGAATGGTGTTGTTTTCGTGGCTATACGGCAAAGCGACTCCTGCTGCTTCGAAGTGAGTGTGCATAGTAAATTAGCCGGTTATAAAACTCCAGCAGCGTGCACGGCAATATTTAGCGTTGTTCGATCAAGTTTGAGCATAAGCGATCACAACTTAATTATTTTCCTTCGACCATTGTGCGTATGTGACGCGTGGCACGTCAAACCGATCAGTAGTGCGGCAGTATACAGAGGGCGAACCGAGACGTCCGATTGGGGAAAAATTGTTGATGTGCAAACGCGGGCCAATCAAATGATCGGCAACATGAAACATCACCACTTCGCCGATAAAAAGGGTATTGGCGCCAAGCGGCTGCACGCTAAACAGTTTGCACTCAAAACTGGCCTGAGCCTCCGCGACCCTG
>CAIQPV010000100.1 GCA_903873725.1 uncultured Nitrosomonadales bacterium | reverse complement strand
GGAGACTTGCAATGCAGATTTGGGTGGATGCCGACGCGTGTCCGAAAGTCATCAAGAAAATTCTGTTTCGTGCGGCGGAAAGGCGGCAGATTCAACTGACGCTGGTGGCAAACAAGCTGCTGCATTGTCCGCCGTCGCGGGTTATCCGGGCCATGCAGGTGCCGGCAGGGTTCGATGTGGCCGATAACAAAATTGCGCAAATGGTCGAACCGGGCGATCTGGTGATAACCGCCGATATTCCGCTTGCCGCCGATGTGATCGCGCGCGGTGGTCACGCCCTGAATCCGCGCGGGGAGTTTTATACCAAAGACACAATTCAGGAACGGCTGACCATGCGCAACTTTATGGATAGTTTGCGTGGTAGCGGCGTGGAAACGGGCGGTCCGCCGACCTTCAGCCAGAGCGACCGCCAGGCATTTGCCAATCAACTGGACAAGTTTCTGGCGAAGTACGGTTAGGTATAGCGATACCCGTCATCGTTGTTGTTGCCGGAAATTATTGTTGGGTATTGCTACGCTTCATCCAACCTGCAAAAGTTTTCTGCATTGATTAGGGCAGTCGCGCACTTATGGGAACCCTTAAACCGATTCCAGCCGTATCGTCCAAAAATCGTCGGCGAGGTTAGGGTCGGTGAGGTAAGCGTAGGGCATGGTGAAGTAGCCTTTGATTCCCCACCAGTCACCCCATGAGTTGCGCACGATGAAGCGCTGGGTGCTGTCGTCATAGCCGACGGCTACCACGGCATGTCCACCAAGAAGTTTTTCCTTCGGACCGGGCATGTTTATTTCCCCGGTTTTGGCCGCCGTATCGCTTTCGAATTCGGTATAAACCGAGAAGCCGAATACGAAGGGGTAACCGGAGGCGAGGCAGCCTTTCATCTGGTTAAGAATTTGCGGCACGCGCTGATATTGAACCGCCTTGTACTTGACCGCGTCTTGATAGCAGGGCTTATCAGGCTTGTTGGTGAATTTGGCAATGTCATAAGGCCATTCGGATTCGTGGCAATCGCCTTGATTGGCGATGCTCTTGATCCCGTCGCGAATTTGCGCACCGGCATCCGAATTGACGGAATTTTCCATGACGCGCTCGTTGTAGTAAATAAATAACCGCGAAGGGATGAAGTCAGGTTTCAGTTTTTGTTTGTGGCGTTCGAATTGCATGGCGCCGCCAATGGCGTTGGCAGTGCAACTGCCGAGCTCACCTTGAGCATAAACCGGCGGGCAGTGAGGGCGCAGATCAACTTTGGCAGGCAGTTTCGCAATTTGAACTCCCAATGCGGCATACAGATAATCGCGATGATCAGGCACATCCGGCAACCATCCGTAGCAGCGTTTCCTTCTGGATATTTTGGTCATGAGGAGTCTCCCTTTATTGTTGTTGATGTTTGCCGGGTGGATACAACCCGGATTGGGCGTTTGACCGGAAGCTTCACTGCCGGCCGGGTTCAAACCGCGTTCAATCAGAATCTTCCGGATTAAACACATTGCGCTCTGTGCGTTAACGCACAAATGGACAAATGCGCATGAGGAGTAGTGGCGGTGACTTGATTTGGCGGGGTTTGCGTAATACAGGAAACGCGGGGTGAAGTCTCATTACTGTTAGTTTAAGCCGTTCGTGGCGAGCTTGTCGAACCATTAGCCACGCACCCAAAGCCCTTCGACGAGCTCAGGGCGAACGGAATTATTCTTAAACTAACAGTCTTGGGTGAAGTCTTGCATTGCAACATTTTCGCTTGGAGGAAACTGCTTTCAGGGCAGAATCAAGGTACTGCCCGCTCGGATAACATTGTTCACTTATACGTCTCGAACGATGCCGCCAGGCCGACAGACCATGCCTTGCGGTAATACTGGGTTACGTTAACGTTGTAGCCGGTCTGTCCCCATAACACGATGGGGAGCCCGAGGAGATCGTGCAGGGGAGTAAAGCCAAGTTCTGCACGAAAGGTGTTCCATTTCCCGAAATCGCGGTAGCCGGTGGTATATGACAAGGTCGAACCCTTGAACCATTCCCATTTGAAATCATGGTTCACTTTAAGGTTGATGCCGTTGACCTGACTGATTCTAGTGATTGGGCGCGGCGCCTCCCACGGGAAATATTCTTCGCTGCCTTTCTGCAAATAACCATAGGACAGGAAATACTTCAATTCCAAATCCAGAGAATTGGTACCGAGCGCGTTAAAATGCAGATGGCGTTTGTAGTCCAGGTAATCCCACCCCCGGCTGATGTAATCCTGCGCAATGTCAGCCCCGCCGACGCTTGCCGCCATGCTGTTGAACACCGGGACAGAATCGATGTACTGGCCGTTCGATTCGTGGGCATAACCCGCATCGTAGTAATCCTGCAAATTATCCGCCGTCCCCCGAAGTTCCCCTATGGTATTGGGGGAGTAGAAACGAAAGAACAGCTTGGGGTTAAATTGCTTGGTCACGACCGGCGAGGAATGTCTCACTGAACCGCTGTATTGCCCCATTCTGCCGGTAAATGAAAAGAACGGTAACATGTTGTAGTCGTTGTGCCCCTGCTGCAATGCCTCGTAGAAAAGGGGATAACGCAGCGAGAGAACAAAGTCCAGGAAACAGGCGGGTTCGTAGCTGTCTCGGGTGCAACCCAGCCTGTTGGGTTGGTCGGAGGAGAGCAGGGC
>CAIQPV010000099.1 GCA_903873725.1 uncultured Nitrosomonadales bacterium | reverse complement strand
GTGTTCACGCTGATTCACAAGTTTCAACCGCCTGTGGCGGCTGAAACTTCCCTCACCCCCAGCCCCTCTCCCATGGGGCGAGGGGAGATGCCGGTGCTGTGCGACCGGCGCGATGTGATCGTGCTGACCGACGCGGCGCACCGCAGCCAATACGACACGCTGGCAATGAACATGCGTGCAGCCCTTCCCAATGCGATGTTCGTGGCTTTCACAGGCACGCCGCTGATTGCTGGAGAGGAGCGTACCCGCGAAGTGTTCGGCGATTACGTTTCCATTTACGACTTTCAGCAATCGGTTGAGGACGGCGCGACCGTGCCATTGTTCTATGAGAACCGCACACCGGAATTGCACCTTGACAATCCAGACCTGAACGATGACATCTACGATTTGATTGAGAACGCCGAGCTTTCCGATGAAGCCGAGAAGAAACTGGAGCGCGAGCTGGGGCGGCAGTATCACCTCATTACCCGCGACGACCGGCTGGATACCGTAGCACAGGACATCGTGAAGCATTTTATCGGGCGCGGCTTTCAGGGCAAGGCGATGGTGGTGTCCTTTGACAAAGCGACTGCGCTGCGCATGTATGACAAGGTGCGCAAGTATTGGCCGCACCCTCACCCCAACCCTCTCCCAAAAGGAGAGGGGGCTGATATTGATATGGCGGTGGTGGTGTCCCCGGGGCAGAACGAAATTGAGCAGATGGCGAAGCTGGGTATAGACATCGTGCCGCACCGCAAGCGTATCAACGACGAAAAGCTGGACGACAAGTTCAAAGACCCCAACGATCCGCTGCGGCTGGTGTTCGTCTGCGCGATGTGGCTGACCGGCTTCGATGCGCCGAATTGTTCGACGGTGTATCTCGACAAGCCGATGCGCAACCATACGCTGATGCAAACCATCGCCCGCGCTAATCGCGTGTATCCCGGCAAACATAGCGGCTTGATCGTGGACTATGCCAACGTGTTCGCCTCACTGGAAAAAGCACTGGCAATTTATGGCAAGGGCGGCGGTGGCGAGATGCCAGTGCGGGATAAGAACGCATTGGCGGATGAGTTGCGCTATGCGGTGAATGACGCAAATGTGTTTTGCCTGGAACATGGTGTCGCTTTGGCTGAGATCGAAAACATGCCGACGGCTAACTTTGCCCAGGCAGGAGCGATTCAAGTTGCTGCTGACCGCTTGATGGCACCGGAAACAATCAAGCGCGACTTCCTCGCTCTGGAGACATTAGTTAGCAGCTTGTATCGTGCAGTGAAACCCGATCCGGTGGCGGTCGAGTATTTGCAGCGTTGCGGATGTCTGGCTGCGATTGCTACGTGCATCCGCACAGTGTCTGAGCCGCCGGATATTTCGCACATCATGAAAGGCATTCAGGATTTACTCGATGAATCTATCGCAGCAGAGCCTTTCTCGATTCGGCAAAATACAGCCAATTACGGGCAGATTAATTTGTCGAAAATCGACTTCGCCGCATTGCGCAAACGTTTTGAGGACAAGAAGCCAAGCAATACCGATGTTGAGCGGCTGAAGGCGGCGGTGCGAGCACAACTGGAGAGCATGGTGCGACTGAACCCAACCCGCGCCGATTATCTGACGAAATTTCAGGAACTCATCGAAGGCTACAACTCCGGCAGTCGCAATATCGAAGAGATTTTCAAAGAACTGCTGGCACTATCATTAATCCTGACTGACGAACAGACGCGCCATGTGCGCGAAAATCTGAGCGAAGAAGAATTGACCATTCTCGATATTTTGATCCGGCCTGCGCCTGAGTTAACCACCGAAGAACGGGAAGAAGTTAAAAAAGTCGCGCATCATTTATTAGAGAAACTGCATAAGTTGCTGGTAATTGGATGGAGGCAAAAGATATCAACCCGCGCCCGCGTGAAAATTGAAATCGAAAATGCGTTGGATGAAGGTTTGCCGCGTGCTTATTCAAAGGATATCTACGAAGCAAAATGCTCTGCTATTTTTGAACATGTGTATCAAAGTTATCAGGGCGACGGGCGAAGTGTCTATGCTGCCTGATTTGATAAAGATTCAAGTAACTATAATATGGACGCTTAGTTTCTGGGTGTAGGAAGCCTATGACCAAAACTATGACTCAACTATGTCTTTTGTACCAGTCTATAAGGGATTTGAGGCAATAAAAAAGGGTCAGTTTTACGCTAACCCTTTGATTATTTGTGGTGGGTGCTGAGGGGTTCGAACC
>CAIQPV010000098.1 GCA_903873725.1 uncultured Nitrosomonadales bacterium | reverse complement strand
TACTGCATTTCACGCCACCATGCCGGAACTGTCCAGGCGCCTTCCCATTCCGCGCGAACTTGGGCTGCGCCGTTTCGGTTTTCACGGCCTTAATTACGCGCACATCGCCAAGAGATTGCCTGATATATTAGGGAAAGCCGCGCATGGCAGAATTGTCGTCGCACATCTGGGAAGCGGTGCCAGTCTGTGCATGATGGAGAACCTGAAATCGGTGGATACCTCCATGGGCTACACTCCCGCCGGTGGTATTGTCATGGGCACCAGAAGCGGCGACCTTGATCCCGGTGTAATGCTGGAATTGGCACAACGATTTACTGCGGAAGAATTAAGCGACATCGTGTTTCACAAGATGGGGCTGATCGCACTGTCCGATGGCGAAGATTCAGAGATGAGCGACCTGGTTTCCAGCAGCAGCGAACAAGCCAAATTCGCCGTAGCCTATTTCTGCAGCCAAGCTCGTGCAGCAATTGGCGGTTTTGCTGCCAAGGCGGGGGGCATAGACGCGCTTGTTTTTTCCGGAGGAATCGGAGAGCACTCGCCCGAAATTCGCGCCGGTATTTGCGGTCCGCTTCAATTTCTTGGCCTTGAATTGGATGCTGCTTCCAACCAAGCCAGCCTTGCCAGTATTGGTTTGCCTAGCTCCAAACCGGTATTGGTCATTCCTGCCGATGAAGAAGGCATGATCCGCGATCTTTGTTTGGAATATTTAGCATCAATTCACAGGAGAAATGCACATGACCAATTTGCTTGAACAACTGAAATCGATGACTACGATTGTGGCCGATACCGGGGATATCGAGGCGATCCGTCATCATCAGCCGCAAGACGCCACCACCAACCCATCCTTGTTGCTCAAGGCGGCATCGTTGCCCGAGTATGCTCCTCTTATTGAGGATTCGATTGCCTGGGCCAAAGCGCAAAGCGCTGACCCGGAACAGCAGGTGCATGATGCGCTGGACAAGCTGGCGGTGGATGTCGGGCTGGAAGTGCTCAAAATTGTTCCGGGCCGCATCTCGACCGAAGTGGATGCACGACTCTCCTTTGATAAGGAAGCTACCTTGCAAAAAGCACGCAAATTGATCGGACTCTATAACGAGGCCGGCATAGCAAACCATCGCGTACTGATCAAAATCGCTTCCACTTGGGAAGGTATTCAGGCTGCGGAAATCCTTGAACGCGAAGGTATCAACTGCAATCTCACCCTGATGTTCGGTTTCGCCCAGGCGAGGGCGTCTGCCGAGGTTGGCGCAACTTTGATTTCCCCCTTCGTCGGTCGTATTCTCGACTGGCACAAGGCGCATAGCGGACGTGATTTTTTGCCGGAAGAAGATCCGGGAGTATTGTCAGTGCGGCAAATTTACGACTACTACAAAACCTACGGTTACAAGACTATCGTAATGGGCGCATCATTCCGCAATATGGGTGAAATTCTGGCCTTGGCAGGCTGCGACCGCTTGACTATCGCCCCGTCCCTGCTGGCAGAACTGGAAGCAGGTCAAGGACAGTTAGTACGTCGTCTGGCCGATCCGGGGACGCAGCAACCTCGCCCGGCGCGCTTGACCGAAGCAGAATTCCGTTGGCAAATGAATGAAGATGCCATGGCCACCGAAAAACTTGCAGAAGGCATACGCGGTTTCACCGCAGACCAAATCAAGCTGGAAAAGGTGCTGGCCAAGAAACTTTGACCGATGCACCGGGTCAGGGACCAATGCTGTTAGAATAAGAGAAACTCCGTTCGTCCTGAGCTTGTCGAAGGGTTTCTGGCGCATGGCTGGTGGTTCGACAAGCTCACCACGAACGGCTTAAACTAACAGCATTGGGTCATGAACTAGCTTTCGATCACATTGCCAAGCAAGAAATGCGCTTTAGGATTGAATTGAGTGCATAAGTTGGCAACGGTGATAACCGCATGTTTACAGCTTTAATAATCATCCTCTTGTCCAATTTCCTGAGTTGCCGCCGCGCTTTTCTTCCAGTTGCACAAACTCGATTCGCATACCTCGGTCAATCGCCTTGCACATATCATAGATGGTCAGTAGCGCAACATTGACCGCGCACAACGCTTCCATTTCGATGCC
>CAIQPV010000097.1 GCA_903873725.1 uncultured Nitrosomonadales bacterium | reverse complement strand
CGTAGAGGTGCTGGAGTGGATAGCTCCCGCCCCTGCTTCGACTGACCTTATACTTGCGACGCAACCACCGGCGCAACCGCACAGCCGTGTAGCTGTCTAGCGCACGGTATGCTCGACTGACTGTCCCCACACTAAAGTAGTTCGCCCAGCCGCGCAACATGCGATTCAACTTTTCTATCAGCCATGTGGTCCCTTGCCACGTATTTGAATTCGTCATCAGCTCATGAATCTTTTCAACCATGCGCCGGATGCTTTTCTTCGACGGCCACAGAGCAATATATTCCTGCCCTGTCTTCGGCGAATATCGTCTTCCAAACGTGTAACCCAGAAAGTCGAATTCACCTTTCGGTACCTTACAGATTCGTGTTTTCTCTTCGTTAACCGTCAGCTTCAGTTTTCCCATGATCGCTCGCATCCACTGCAAGGCTTCTTCCGCCTTACCGCGTTTGCACAAGATCACGAGATCATCTGCATAAGTAACGATCCGACTGCCTAGTCTTCGCTCAAGTCCCAGCGCCTTCCACGCCAATACAAACCGCCGCATGTACAGATTCGACAGCAACGGTGAGATGGGTGAACCTTGCGGTATGCCGCGTCCTTTATCTTTGGCTTCTGTACTTCGTGTTTTCCTGCCCCGCTGATCGGTTTCCTCGACTGTACATTCCAGCCACATCTTGATCAGATGTAGCACACGCCGATCTACAATGCGTCGCGCAAGCGACTGCATCAATTCGACATGTGGAATGCTGCCAAAGTAATCCGCGAGGTCGGCGTCAACGACATCCATGTGGCCGCGATGTAGACGCTCTTGCACTTTTATCGCCGCTTGCTGGGCGTTGCACCCTTGTCGATAGGCGTACTGTTCCTTTGGGAGATCGGCTTCGAAGATCGGTTCCAGCACCAGCATCGCTGCTGTCATGCAGACTCGATCTCGCAATGTCGATATACCTAGCGGCCTCAGTTTGCCATTGGCTTTCGGAATCCACACTCGTCTGATTGGACTCGGGTGGTAGTTTTCTTCTCTGAGCGCAAGCGCCAGTTCGGCTAGCCATCGCTCCACTCCGTACCCCGCAACATCCGCAAAGTCCTGTCCATCCACACCCGGTGCGCCCTTGTTAGAGCGACACTGGGCATAAGCATGCGCCAGAATATCTTCGCGGCTGATCTTGTCGTACAGCGCATAGAAACGATAGCCAGCTTCTGTCTTCGCTTTTGCGTGTAACGCCATCTGTAGATTCTGAACACTGATCGGAATTGATAGGTTGCCCAATTTCCACGTCCTCACTACTTATTGCGTCCATCTTGAACTGAGGTTCCTTCCCTCCGCCGGCATTACCCGGTTTCAGCAGTACTACGAACCTCTCCGTCACCCCAAGATGTCCGGCCTGTCCCTCACGGGTTTCCGGTTGATCATCCCTGATCACATCAAGGGGCTTCCCGTGTTGCCGCGCTTTCCTTGTGTACATGCTGTCGCCATTACCCCGGCGCAGCGACTGGCGGCAATCCTTTGCTCATCCATCCAGTCATATCAGCCTTCCCCGAAAGGGTTACCGGGTCGGCCTGCGCATCGTCCTTTTCGAGGCTTGCTCAGCGTTCACTCGCGTTACGGCCTGCACACTCGCGCTGTCACCAATTCGTGACACGCTTTACCCGAAGGCTTCAACCATTTCGTTACCTCCATAGTTGCTCCGGGGGAGAGCGGATTGAGTGCGTTCGTAAGATGCGTTTGGCTAGTACAAAAAAACAAACCCAAATGGACGCTAGTGAGCCGCACCGTTTTTCTGAGGTTCGGCATCAATCTAGCAAGTCCACCATAGTCATTCCTCGGGTTAGCTCTGAAAATCGCCCTTATTTGCCAGTGGGTTTAATTGAGGGAGGCGCAATCATTGGAAACAAATGCTTCGCCCTCTACGATGCCCCCCTTTGGAACATGGCGCTCATCGCCTCACGCCTGCACTGGGTTTGGATTGGCACGGTCTGCGTGCGGATGCGAACCGATTTTTCATATTCCAACACTCTCGGCTGGAACACCTTTCCCGTGCCGCTGCTCACCGAGCAAAACAAGGCCGACCTGACCGCTTGTGCAGAAAACATTCTGCTGGCGCGCGAAGCGCATTTTCCCAAGACCATCGCCGACTTATACGACCCGGACAATATGCCGGATAACCTGCGCCACGCCCACGAGCGTAATGACGAAGTGCTGGAGCGTATCTACATCGGTCGCCG
>CAIQPV010000096.1 GCA_903873725.1 uncultured Nitrosomonadales bacterium | reverse complement strand
TTCGCGTCATTTTTGATCCAAAACCTTTTGCGATTCACTGGCTCTGCGCCTCCCTCCCTCCCATCCCCCGACATCTACAAAGCCAATGCTGTATTTATCCTTCATCAGCCTGGCAATGCGCCGCGCTTCCAGCTCAAAGCCTTTGGCGGTGACAGCATTACGGCTTGCAGTATCCATATGGGCTGTCATTTCCTTGAGTATTTCTTCCCTGGCATCGAATCCCTCCATGACCGGTTTCGCCAAGGTGCTGTTCTGGTACATGGAGGCAATAATTTTAGTCTGTCGCGGATCAAGCCCCGGCTTGTCCAGTTGACGAAGTGCCATATTGGGTATTTGAGCGTCGCCGCGAAATACAAGCGGCAACTGATCGGTAAAAGAAATGGCATCTTTGCCCCGCAACACAGCAGCCAAACGGTTCAGGAAACCGGATTGGTAGTTGCGGCTTGCATTGTTCATTTGCCCCAACTCAATGCTGTCCTGTGTTTCGAAGTGACTGCGCGACAGATCGTCTGTGCCTGCGAAAGGGATGAACGCCACCTGCTGATTCTGGAATAAGGGGTAGATACTTTCCTGCAAGGCTGGATGGAGACCCCAATCGCTATCGAGAGCCAGCGCGGTATTCGCATCCGTTCCGGGCTTTGCTACAGCAATATTTGGCCGGGACTCGTAATAAAAAGAACTTGATATCGGGATCAGCAGATTCGCGGCATCGTATCCTCCGCGCAAAAAGACGAGCAGGAATTTACTGTTGCCGGCTGGGACGGCAAACAAACGACTGGAAAAAGCAGCGAGCGGCAAGGCCGTGAGTGCCTTTAATACTTGACGACGGTTCATGGAGAGCCTCGCTAACGGTTCATGAATTCGGGTGAGGCCAACAGGAAGATATTCCATTCCTGGGGTGATACCGCCTGATCGAGTGCTGCTTTGGTGGTTGATCCCAAAGTGGCTTGCCAGGACTGGTAATAGAGTGCATTGGCCAGTTGCGGGAAAGCCGCCCGCTCGTTTGGCTGGGGGCCTTCGGTACGGAAAAGGCCTGCATTGCCGCTCCCAATCGCCTTGGCAATTTCGAAACGGGTCGTCATCTGGCCGGAGCTTGCCCAGGCAGCCTGATTAAGCGGATAACCATCCGGGGTCTGGTGACCATAGAGCTGTTCTCCCATGCGGTTCAGCCAATTGATCATCGGTCCGGTATTCAGAATGGTTTTGTCATCGTAGGCCAATCTCACCGCCGAAACGACATAATGAATCGGGTCTTTGAATTTGTGACCGAGCGATGCCCGAAATTCTGAGGATTCGAAGAGCGTCCGCAAGACTTCATTGATCTGCCCGCCGGAAGCAAGGAAGGTTTGCGACATGTGTTCGGCGAGCGCATTCGAGGGTGTGTCGCCGACAAAATACAGTGCCAGCTTGCGGCTTACGAAGTGTGCGGTGGCAGGGTGCTGCGCCAGCCGATCCAGTACTTCATCTGCCTCGGCGATGCCGCGACCGCGAACCGGTTTGCCTAGAAACACCTTGTCGCCATAGTCATGACGGTTGGGATTAAACTCGAAAAGACCATTGCGAAGGTACTGGTCTTGCAACTCCCGCTTGACGCCTGGCCTTTTGTCGGACATGTTCACGCCCAAACCGGTCAGGATGCGTGCCAACTCTTGAACGTCATGCTGGGTATAGCCGCCGTCCACGCCCAGGGTATGAAGCTCCATTAATTCCCTGGCGTAGTTCTCGTTGATATGGCCCTGCGCGTTTTGTTCGTTGTCGAGATAACGCAGCATTGCCGGATGATGTGAAGTCACGGCGAGAAGATCGCGAAAGCGGCCCAAGGCGTGAACGCGTAGCTGATCCTCGTAGTCAGCCACCATCGCGCGCAAGTTGCTTTTTGATTGGTGAACGGAAAAATGATTCGCCCAGAACCACGTCATTTGTTCTTGCAGTTGCTGCGGCGAATAGAGGTCACGCAACAGCGAACGCGTGGCCGTTTCCCCGGCTAACTGATTCAGATGCTGCTGGTATGCCTGTTGCGCAGCTTTCTTTTCGTCGTCATTCGCGATGGAGTCAGCGGCCTTGCGTTGCTGCTCGCTTTCGGCAACCAGTTGCACCATGGTCTTCTTGCTGATCTGCATGGCTGCCAACTGGGTTTGCACGGTATCGGGCAGGATTATTTCCGGAGCGGGATGCAGTTGCGAATCGAGGTACTGTTCCACTCCCCGATCATTAAGCTGATGCAGCGCATTCGTATTGGCACCCCAAGTCAGTCGGTTCAGGAGCTGTACCTGGTCGGTCTGGAACTGTTCCGGCCAGGATGCTGCGGGGCTGCCAATAGGCACGGGAGCATTTGCACAACCTGCCATTAGCGCGATGCTAAAAGCGGATATTGAATGGCTGCGTAATTTTTTCAGATACGACACTGTCAATTTTGATCACACACCGATATTATTGCTGACAGCGTATTCCACCTGATTTATACCTTCTGTGAAGCGTCCCGTCATTCCGGGTTATTCGGGTTGAACATTGTGGAGTTTACAGATTGCCACGATTTCACTTGGTGAAACAGCAGGGCTGACAAGATATCCCTGGCCTTGATGACATCCCGATTCGAGCAATTCACTCAATTGCTCCTCGTTTTCTATACCTTCGGCAATAACGCGCATCTCCATGCTGATACCCAAAGCAATGATGGCCTTTGCGATTGCCTGATCTTCCGAGTCAGAGCTGATGTCAGTCACGAAAGAGCGGTCAATTTTCAGTTTGCTGATCGGGAAGCGTTTCAGGTAACTCATTGAGCTATATCCCGTGCCGAAATCATCGATCGAAAGTTTTAAACCTAAAGCGGTAAGTGCACCCAATTTTTTGGTTATTGTCTCGGAAGAATCCATAAGGGAGCCTTCCGTCAACTCCAGTTCCATCCAGCTTGGATTAACTCCCGATTCATCAAGAATACTCTTGAAGCGTTCGACCAGATTTTCTTCCCTGAACTGACGCCCGCTCAAATTTACAGCTACCGATAAATCGAGTCCTGCCTCATGCCATGCCCTGGATTGCCCGCAAGCAGTGCGGAACACCCATTCCCCGATGGGAACGATCAAGCCGCTTTCTTCGGCGACCGGGATAAATTCGGCAGGGTTAATGCGCCCCAATTCCTTATGTTGCCAACGCAGCAAAGCCTCAACCCCGACAATACGACGTGACACCACGTCAAACTGAGGCTGATAATGCAAATAAAGCTCGCTGGCTTGCAGCGCGTGGCGAAGCTGTGATTCCATTACCATGCGATGATGAGCGAGTCCGCGAAGTGCTTCGGAAAAGAACTGGTAATTATTTTTCCCTTTATCCTTGGCATGGTACATCGCGGCATCCGCGTTTTGCATAAGTTCGTCAGTATTATCAGTATCGCGCGGAAAAAGACTAATCCCGATGCTTGCCCCCACAACGATCTCATGCCCCTCCAGTTGCATTGGCGCCGCAAGTTTTTCAATAACCTTGGCTGCAACCAGAGCAGCATCTTCCGGGCGAGCCAGGTTTGCCAGAATCACCCCAAATTCATCTCCTCCCAACCGGGCCACGGTGTCACCTGAACGCACTACGGACTTGAATCGTTCTGAAACCTGGCGCAACAGTTCATCTCCAACATGGTGGCCCAGCGTGTCATTAACGATTTTGAAGTTGTCCAGATCGATGAACATCAGTCCGAACTCATTTCCATAAACGCGGTACTCAGTCGTTTCGGTCGCAAGACGGTGGCTGAAAAAATAACGGTTAGGCAGTTGGGTCACCATATCATAATGAGCAAGGCGATCAAGCCGCACTTCGGATTTTTTCTTTTCCTGTAATTCCATATCCAGTACTTCATCGCGTTTCTCGATTTGTTGGAGCATCTCATTGAATCCCTCCGCCAACTCGCCGATCTCATCCCGCGTGTCCAGCTCAAATCTGCGTGAGTAATCGTTCCCTCTTGAAATATCTCCCATCAACCCGGTCAAACCCAATAAAGGTGCAGTGATGCTTTTTTGCAGCCTGTTCAACATTAGCAGGCCGATAGCTGCAGCAAGCAGAGTGACTGCAATAACCAGCCCCATAAACAACAACATCTGGCGATAGAGGAAACCCAGATGGGCTTCCAGATAGAGAAAACCGACTTCTCCATCGCGAACCTTAACAATTCGCTTGTATTTCAAGATGAGCCAACCGTAATCTATCGCTTCATCAGAAGTGAGTTCAGTAAACCGTTGGGTCAAATCTGCCCGGTTGCCGGTAAGCTGTTTATCCCGGCTATAAATGGCAAAGGGTTTGCCTCCGTCATTGAAAAGTTCGGCTTTGTAGACGTAGGGCAAGTTTTTCAATGTGGCCAATAGGCCATTGGCAGAATCGGGGTCGTTAAACAGCAATGTTGCGCCCAGACTCTCGGCATTCATCATTGACTGCACCCGTATTTGATCAAGCAGCTTGCCGCGCTCGGTATTAATCAAAATAGCCATGATAAGCAGCAAAATCATCATCACGGCCAAACTCATGGTGGCGGTATTAATCAACAGCAGCTTTTTGCTGATGCGCAAATTGCGATACCAACTCTTGAAGCTGTATCCAATCATTGTCGTGCGCCCCCGTAGAGGAACGGTTTGATCAATGATTCCATCACTGTTTCCCCCGCACACTGCGCGCCAGTTTCAGCAGATTGACTGATACTTTCAGCCCTTTCGCACTGGTTGAGTCGAGATTCACGTCGAAGCGAATCCGATCATCCAGGCGATAAAGTCCGATGCTGCCTCCTTGATTCACGAAATTCTCGCCCTCTCCTACCGTTAGGGCGAAAGGCGTCATTGCTTTGCGGAAGGCATTGAATTCTACGTCTTGTCCCAGAACGGCCACATGGCAACCACCAAGATTGGAGAGACGGGTGGTCTTGCGAACCTCGATGGTAAATGTATCGATTCGTTTTCCATGCAGCCCGGTAATGGCCTCGCCCAGTGGTGAATCAGCACCAACGAAGCAAAGTAACAGAGAACTGTCCTTCGGCAAAGCGGCATCGGGCCAATTGGTATATTTAACGAAATTGAAAATAAAAGCCGCTTCGATCTCTGCTTCACTCGACAGTGCGGGAGTGCTGAAGATACCGGCGAACACTGCCCAGCCAAGGATTGCACAAGCACGCAGTCGTTTGGGGATCGACATCAGAAGTGCGTCTCAAGTTTGACACGGAAAAGCCGCCCGTCCTGGGCAAGCGAACTTCTGGTAATACCGTAATAGCTTTGAATATAAGAATCTACCTGAACTGAATCCGAATAGATGCGGTTAAACAGGTTGTATACCGAACCCGTTACAACCCAGTCGCCATTCGGTGAGCGGAACCCCAAAGAAAGATTGGTGACAGCGTATGAGCCTGCGCTGGATGCCCGGCTGCCGGCATAACGGCTACTCAAAGCCTGCTCCTCTAATCCGGCAGTCCAGGAGGTAATCACGGGCAGGCTGATATTGGCCTTGAGCATTTGTGATGGCGAATTATCCGGAGTCATGCCGCTCTGGCCTGTGGTTTGCAGCGAGTAACTTACCCGAGTCCGGGTGTCGTTTTTGAAGCGTGCCTCCCATTCCAGTTCCGCACCCCGTGCAGTGAGTAATGGGCTGTTAACATCAACCGAGTTTGCGTCTTGTTGAATCAGGTTTCTGACACGGTTTTCAAAGATATCAGCAATCACGGTCATGTTTTCGCCAAAATTATGTTGCCAAATTCCTTCCAGGGTCTGAATCTGTTCTGACTGGAGTACGTAGTTTATATAGGTGTTAAGATTGGCGAAGAAATCAGGATTGCGAAATGCGGTGCCGTAGAGAATTTTGTAGGTAGTTGCCGGGGCAGCCTGACTGACAAAAGCCAGACGGGGGCTCCAGCGCGACTTAAAGCCGGTGCTCTGGTCGTGGCGCACCCCAATCGTCAGGTGATTCTGCTCTGTAAGGGCAATCTCATCTTGGGTATAGACTCCCAAACGTCCTGTGTTTCCTTGAACGTACTGATTATCACCGGGTAGAGGAAGAAGAGGCGGCGTTTCATAATAGTTATAGACATCCTGGCTCCGTGTATATTCCAGACCCGTGATCCAGTGCTGACCCGACCAGGCGGAAGATGTCCAGCGAGCCTCCGCACCTTGCCAATGCCCGGTGACATCCGCATCTCCGATCACGTATGGGCGTCCGTCGAGAATGCTGTTGTTATTGATGTCGGTATAATAGATGCTGGTGTTGTTTGTTGGATATTGTCCAAGATAGTGATATTG
>CAIQPV010000095.1 GCA_903873725.1 uncultured Nitrosomonadales bacterium | reverse complement strand
TATCGTTCCCATGCTCCGCGTGGGAATGCCGCCGTGGACGCTCCGCGTCCTTGCTGCCGACATAACCGTGCATATCCAATCCGGACGCGGAGCGTCCGAAACTGCGTTCCCACGCGGAGCGTGGGAACGATATAGACGATATAGCGGATATGAATTTGATATGACGGATGGGACTTCCCGGATACGCTGTATCCAGGCTAAGGTTTTTCCTGTGATATCGCAGGTCTCAACACTGGCAGTTTGTCGCTCAGCCATTTCCCGGAATCAAGGTTCAAATCAACGGTCATTTCGCTGTCAACGGCCAAGCCGTTAATTTCTCCGGGACGATATTCAGAGCGGTAGAGCTGCATTGCCAATTTTCCTTCAACATCGCGCGGCAAGCTGGATTTCAATTGTTGCAATAGGGTCACTTTTCCAAAGCGATTGATGGACAGTTTGAACACGACCTCGCCGCTTGTGCCTTGCCCAACTTCAATAGCTTGTGGGGGTTGCACGATCAATTCTGGTATCCGCGTCAACTCTTGAGTTGCATGATATGTGGAGGCAGGAGAATTTTTTGGTGAAGGGGAGTCAACACTGGATGGTTTGGCAATCTGCTGTGTCATTAGCAGATGGGAACGATCAGTTGCATCAGGAACAGCCGGCAATGCTATTGACAAAGGAGGCTCTTTTGGAGCCAGTGTGACGGTCAAAGGTGGATGAAAAAGAGCCTGGGAGGTATAGCGCGAGTTTCCGGCGGGATTCCAGAATACTTGTTGGGAGAAAGACAAGATGAATACATGCAGGATAAATGAACCGGCCAGACAGTTGATCAGGCGAAGAATGTCCTTGTCCTGATGCATTTTCATATTTTCAATTCAGGCGGTGAAGCCGCTGTGACACAACTTTTGGGCCCTACGTTGTTTGCAAAAAAAGTGGTGCTGGCATTGTATCCATTTCAACCAGCGTGACTCAGGGCGTATAAACTTCTTGCAGAGTCACCCGTGTAGTGGCTGATCGGCCTTCTGCCTGAGCAGTAATCCTGAATGCAAAGGGGAATTGATAGTTTGTTGGCAGACCCGAACAGACCGGAGGAGGAATTCCTTGGGGTAAATTAACAATTTCGATAAGATAACGCGGTGGGGCATTAACCCCGTTTATTTGCGGTGATCCGGTGACACATCCCAGTTTCATCGGCCCGACAGTGCCTTTTAAAATTGCGCCGGTGGTAATATCGGTAATACCTGAAGGGCACTGGGTTGCATTGGTGATGGCAATACTGCCGTCCCTAGTGTCGGTGCCGCTGAAAAAATCGAGCTGGTCTATGGGGGTCGCTATGGCGGCGGTTGCCCTCAGGTCACATTTACCTAACGTGCAGGGCGGCGAGGTATAGACTGCCGCATTACAGTTGGGTGTATACGGGAAATTATAGCTGCCGGAAATATACAGTTCGGCATCACGCAATGCCGCCGCAGCAGCAGCAAAGGCGATATCCTTGTCGCGCGAGTTACGTGCAATTTTCTCATCAGAAGTGGATACGTTGACTGTGCTGATAACAATAACCGTCAGAACTATCATGAAGGCGAGTGCTGTCAACAGGATAAATCCTTGCTGGGGTTGTACGCCTGCCTGTTCATTCAATTTTATATTATGCATTTTGTGTGGCCTGTCAACTAATGATACCGAGTGGCAATTTCGGTCGATAAAGGTTGCACAAGGCGAAGCCGGTTTGCAGGGGTGGCAGGAGCGGTAAACAATGTGCCGGTGTCATTATTTGCGGCTGCCAATCCCGTTGTTTGATAGTATTGGCTGAAGTGGTAATAGTTCCCGCCCGTCACACCTGTACCTGTTCCGACGGGATTTGGACTCCGGGCAACAATGGAAACCTTGATGCTCAGGATATGATCATGATAATCATAGCTTGATGGGGAAGGACTGATTATCTGATTCCAGGGAACGTACTGATTGATGATGTTGTCCCCGTCCGTATCTATGCCGTAGAGTATTTGCAGGCTTTCTACGCCGGCAACCATGGGTTGCCTTATGCCGCCACCGTTGGTGGTGTAACACCACAGCGCAGGCTCACCGGTGTTGGCAGACGCCATGTCCGGGCTAATATTGTTGGGGTCTGTAGCGACGTACAGTGTGTCAGAGACCAGCACCGGAGGGGCATTGTTAGCATTTGTTACCAGGTTGCCAAGACAATCATACGTTCCGGATGTTCCGGAGCCATTTCCGTTAGCCTGTCCTTCACTTGTTGGATCCGCATAATAGCTGACCTGGATTGCGTCACTTTTATTCAAAACGGTAACTGTTGTGCCAGCCAGACTGGCTGCCGTGTTGGCTGCCGTCGGGTCGATTGTGGCAGGGTCGTTGATGCCGACAATGGCCGGGTTGGCGCTGAAGCTGAAGGGGGTATCGTTTCCGATTAACGGATCGATGAGTCCGGCCTGTTTAAATTCCCTGCTTATCAGGTCAATCGAGAAACGGACAGTTTCGTTCAGCCGGCTGGCATCTTTCTGCGTGTTTTGGGTGACAAGGCCGGATTGCCACGCTATGGATACCGCCAGCAGAATGATCATCGAAATCGTAATGGCGATCATGAACTCGACGAGCGTAAAGCCCTTTTCGAGAGACAGTTTCACAGGTTGGTATACGTGCATAGCAACGCCCCCCCGGTCCAATATCCCCCACTTACACCGGCATTTACGGCATTCGATCCGGAAACCCTGGATTCACTCCAGCATACCTTGACGACGTAGGGCGCATTCACGGCACCATCACACGCCCAATTCGCCGATGTACCGTCGTTCGGAGTGCTATCCTGACAGACTGTGCCAACGCCTTGGGGTAATAAAGCAGCCAGTTGGGTATTCCACATTTGCAGCGAAGTTCCAATAAATTCATTCCTGGGCGCGGGGGAGGCTCCGGCGCAACCGGCGGCTGTTAAACATGATTGAGTGATACCCACTGCTAAACCGGAAGCCGCAGTCGTCGAAAAAGCTACTCCGGATGCAGCATTGGTAGTGGCCAGCGTGGTTGGATTGGCCCGCAAGGTTTCAGCCATTGCATGAGCTTGCTGTGCCGCTATGGTTCGATAAACCGAAGAGGAATTCAACTGGAGGCTGGTAATGATAACAGCCAGTATGCCGAATAACCCGATTGACAGGACGAGCATGGAAACCAGCACCTCTATCAGGGTGAAGCCTTTTTCTCCTGTGGGTGTGGAAATCATGGGCATGAAACCGGAGTGGGTGATAAAGGACGACCACTGTAGTCAATCTTGAATGTTCTGCCTTGGGGGGTGCCGCTAACGCAAAGTTTGAAAATCCCGGCATTTGATGGAGTAGACATTCCACCATACCTATAGTAAGAAATCACAAAAGCAGAGTTGTTGGTATAACTTGGAGCCACCGGACCGGGAAATCCGCTCATCGTAACCGTCAGGTTAGAACGCAGGTAAGAGGACAATTGCGTGGATTTCAGCGGAGTAGGGTAACCGGAGTCACCGGCATTAAAAATTCCATCGTTATTAGTGTCGACAAAAATGATCCGGTAATTTTGCCAGCCGGTAGCGTCGGCGTAGTCGCAATTAGCACCATCTGTTGAACCGCAGACAACAACGCGTTGACCGATAGAAGCAGCAGAGATTCGTGCAAACATCAAATCGGCAATCAGGTCATTGGAAGCGGAGGAAATGTAACTTTTTGCAATGAAGCTTGATATGCTGGGAGCTGCCATGGCTGCCATGATCCCCACGATGAATACAACAGTCATGACCTCCATCATGGTGAAACCCGCTGCGCGGTTCAGACGGGATGGCCGGGCAGGACAAGCGCGCGCGCCAGCCTTGCCGCGACCATGCCGTTGCCTCAATGACGGTATTGTAAACAATGTGTTACCCATTTATTTTCCTGCCGCAATTTGCCTAACCTACATTGAAGTAATTCTAGTTGTTTTATATAACAAATCAAAATTGTTTATGACAAAAGGTTGTTATTCAATAATAGACGGTAGCGGACCGGTGAGCGCCAAATTCACCATGAATTTTCATTGAGCTCTCTTTGGCGTAGAATCAAACACGTCATAACGCAAGGGAGGGGCGAATAGCCGTAAAGGATCGTCCCGAATACGAAGTGTGAAAGCATTATCGTTCCCACGCTCCGCGTGGGAATGCAGCCCCAGACGCTCTGCGTCTGACAGGAACTGTTGGCCAACAGCATGGACGCAGAGCGTCCACTGAGACATTCCCACGCGGAGCATGGGAACGATTAAGTAGTTCCATCAGGGGCTACGAGAGTTTCACTTTAAATTTGAAAGGTAACCATGAGCAAACAAGTCCAGGAAGCTTACATCGTTGCCGCAACGCGCACGCCTGTGGGAAAAGCGCCGCGCGGGATGTTCCGCAACACACGTCCCGACGATTTGCTGGCGCATGTGTTGCGCAGTGTGCTGGCGCAGGCGCCGTCCCTTGATCCGGCCAGCATCGGCGATGTGATCGTCGGATGCGCGATGCCCGAGGCGGAGCAGGGGATGAATGTGGCGCGCATTGCGCTGCTGCTGGCGGGGCTGCCGAACACGGTGCCGGGGATGACGGTCAACCGCTTCTGTTCTTCCGGCTTGCAGGCAGTGGCGCTGGCGGCGGATCGGATCCGGCTGGGCGAGGCGGAGGTGATGATCGCGGCAGGGGTGGAGAGCATGAGCATGGTGCCGATGATGGGCAACAAGATTGCGTTCAATCCGGAAATCCTCGCCCGCGATGAAAACCTCGCGATTGCATACGGCATGGGGATTACCGCCGAGAAGGTGGCGGAGCGCTGGAAAATTTCCCGCGAGGCGCAGGATGAGTTCGCGTTTAACAGCCATGGACGTGCCGTGCAGGCCATGGCGAAGGGCGAATTCAAGGATGAAATTTCGCCGTATCGCATTCAAGACCACGTGCCGGATTTGCATGCGCGCGAGGTGAAAACAAAAACGCGCGAAGCCGCGCAGGACGAAGGGCCGCGCGCCGATACTTCGGTTGCGGCGCTGGGCAAGCTCAAGCCGGTATTTGCGCAGAAGGGCTCGGTCACGGCGGGCAACAGTTCGCAGATGTCGGACGGGGCAGGCGCGGTGCTGCTGTGTTCCGAGTCCGCGCTGAAACGCTACAACCTGACTCCCATCGGCAAGTTTCTCGGTTACAGCGTGGCGGGCGTGCCGCCCGAGATCATGGGCATCGGCCCGAAGGAAGCCATTCCGCGCGCGTTGAACCTGGTTGGTCTCGCGCTTCACGATCTCGGCTGGATCGAACTCAACGAGGCATTTGCGGCGCAGTCGCTGGCTGTGATTAACGATCTCGGACTTGACCCTGCAAAGGTGAATCCCCTTGGCGGCGCCATCGCCCTCGGCCACCCCCTCGGGGCGACCGGCGCAATCCGTACCGCAACCCTGCTGCACGGATTGCGCCGGAGCAAACAGAAGTACGGCATGGTGACCATGTGTATCGGGACGGGTATGGGAGCTGCCGGGATTTTTGAGGCGTTGTAAGGTTGCTGCCTACCCGATTCATTCAGAAGGCAGAAGGAATAAACCTAAAAACCTCAGTTGATGGGTTCGTAGGTGCGAATTTATTCGCACCTACAAAAACGGCATAATCCGTTGACATACCAGAAAGCCGCGTAGCGTGGGCACAAAATCGTGTCC
>CAIQPV010000094.1 GCA_903873725.1 uncultured Nitrosomonadales bacterium | reverse complement strand
GGCTCCACTCGACACTGGGCTACAAACCACCAATCCAGTTTCTTGATGACTGGTTTATTGCTCAACGGAAAGAAAAACTGGTAGCATGAAACCCACCTCTTGGAAGACGAAATACCGAGGGAACCTCAGTCGGGGCGTAAAGCAATGATGCCCCCATCTACCGTGACAAGGTGTGTTTCGCTTTCAGGGGAAGTATTGATAGTCTGGCCTTGATATATCTTCTGTCCCTTGGAGATGTCGCTGGATACTCCGGACTTGTCTGTCACGGAAGCATTGCCGGAAATGGCATCAATGGTTCCAAACAGTTCTTCCGCGCACGTGATTTGACAAACCAACAGTGCTGCCAGGAATGCAAGCAAATATCTCAATGCGTCATTAACCATATGTGGCGGGGCAATTTTTCGCGTACCTTGCCCGTTCTCGAAACTTGAATTTTGGAGCCATGCCAGATTGTGGCCTCTGATCTTATTTTCTGATGTTGTGCGACAAAAATTGTGGGGATATCTTGGATTGTTCGTCGATAAGTGATGGCATGGACATTTTCTCGGCAACTACATTCAAAGACTCAGGGCTTACTCCCGATCAAATGCAGGCACCGCGTACCTGCATCATGTCGGTTACGCCGCGAATAACTTTTTCGATGCCGTCCTGTTTGAGCGTCAGCATTCCCTCGGCCACACCCATGGCCAGATATTCCGATGCGGAAGACCGTTGGCGGATCAAATGCCGCAGCGGCGGGGTGGCATGCAGCAACTCATACAGCCCGATGCGGCCCTTGTAGCCCCCGCTGCACATTTCGCAGCCCACCGCACGCATCAGATACAACTTGCCTTCCTCGCCAAACTTCTCACGCCAGCCCCGGATGATCTCGTTGCGCTCCGCCGCAGTCGGCTGCCTGGAGTGCGCCGACTGGTAGTATTCGACGGCAAGATCCTCGATGTCGCCGGCAGCGGCTTCCTCGCGTTTCGCGCAGGCAGGACATAGCTTGCGCGCGAGCCGTTGCGCGAGGATCGCCAGCAAGGCATCGGAAAGGTTGTACGGGTCGATGCCCAGGTCCAGCAGCCTCGCCACCGTTTCCGATGCCGAGTTGGTGTGCAGCGTGGAAAGCACCAGATGCCCGGTCATCGAGGCCTCCAGCGCAATCTGCGCGGTCTCGTGGTCGCGCATTTCACCGATCATGATCACGTCCGGGTCGGCGCGCAGAAACGAGCGCAGCACGGTCGCAAAGGTCATGCCGATTTTGCTGTTGATCTGCACCTGGCACAGCCGCGACTGCACAATCTCCACCGGGTCTTCCGCCGTCCATATCTTGCGGTCTTCGGTGTTCAGCTCCTTCATCACCGAATGCAGCGTGGTGGTCTTGCCGCTGCCCGTCGGCCCGCATACCAGAATCAGCCCGTAGGGCCGCTGGAATACCTCACGGAACACCGCCTCGTCCCGGTTCCCCATGCCCAGACTGCCCAGCGGCACCGGCTCGCCCGAAGCCAGAATCCGGATGGTGACAAATTCCACCCCCAGCATCGCCGGAATGGTCGCCACGCGCAGGTCGATCCGCCTGCCGTTGGGCAGCCCAAACGAAATCTTGCCGTCCTGCGGGCGGCGCTTTTCCGAAATGTCCAGACCCGACATGATCTTGATCCGGGATACCACCGCTTTGTGATAAGTGCGCGGATAGTCCGAAAAAAGCTCCATGTTCCCGTCGCGGCGGAAACGTATGTGCGCGTCCTTGCCGTCATTGAATAACTCGAGATGGATGTCCGAGGCCTCTTCCTGGATGGCATTCACAATGATCTGGTTAACCAGGTTGACGATGATCGAATCGTTCTCCGAAAAGTCGGTGGTCACGATATCCTCATCCTCCGGCCGGCTCAGGGAAATATTCATGTCACTCTTGGCCAGGTTGCGGAATTCTTCCTTCGCCGCACCCGCGCTCTTCCTGTTTACGCCATGCATGTTGATGCGGTTGATGATTTCATGCAGCGGCGCATACACCAGGTTGACCCGCATCCCCGCCATCACCGTGAAAAATGACTGGTCCGCAAACGCAAACGGGTCGGACACCGCCAAATACAGAGCGTCATTGTATTTGCCTATCGGCACGGCCAGTTTCTCGCGCGACTTCGCCAGCGGAATGATCTTGTTGATCTCCGCCGGAATGTCGATGTTCAATACATCTACCATCGGAATCCCCGCCTGGATCAGCAGCGTTCGCGTCAGTTCTTCCTGCTTGATGATTCCGATCTCGACGAGTATTTTGCCTACAGGCTGATTTTTGTGTGCCGGCCTTTTCTGCATATCTCGCACGATACGCAAGGTTTGTTCGTCGATAACGCCATAATGCAAAAGGATTTCACCGACCGGCTTGCCCTGCGGCGGGTAGATGTTCTCACCCTTGTGCTGTAACCTGGCAATATCGATCAATTCATGCTGCGCGCGTATGACGGGCCATTTGATCTGATGCCTGTCATCGTCGTCTTCCGGATCGGCTTGGGTGGCGGAGGTGTCACCACCCGCTTCGCGGTCAGCGGTGGTTTCGGGATGCGCTTCCGTCCTGGCGGGAATTTCGATCGGCACGATCTCGGAGCCGCTGAAAGGGTCGAACGGGTTCAGGTTTGTCGAGGGGAAAAGGAGCTGGTGCACTTGTTTGAGCAGGACAATCTCTTTGACCGCCTCGATCGGAAACCCCTGGCGCGACACCCGGTTTGGGCCGGGCGTGCGATCCGGGAAAAGTGACGGGTTTTCTTTGTCACCGGGAGCATCCCCGAGAAAAAGTGAATCGAAATATTCGATCGCTTCTTTTTCCCCCCACAAAAATTCGATGCGCTGCAAAATGCGCGTAAAATTGCCCGAAAGAAATTCGGGAAATCCCGCACCGGCCTGGGTAAGGGATTTGGATATCTTGGGATACAGGTTTTCTTCTGTTTTCACATCCCCCCCATAATGAATTAATTACGATAGCTTAATGAAAATACCAATTACCAATCAGCCGGTATCTTGTGAAACACACCACCATATTCTCATGCCGAATTCATCACCGATTTTGCAACCATGAATTTCTGACTTCCATGTAACATACTACAATTGCGGTGAAATTCATATCCACAATCATGCGGCATGAAGAAGTTGCGATGAATCTCAATAAACCGTCGGCACAAACATTTCCTTGGGTACCGGATTTCGCAAGTAGTTAGGATTATGGACACGTTCCGGCAGAGCGACTTCTTCCCGCTCAATTTCGGCGTAAGGAATCTGGCTCAGAAAGTGATGGATGCAGTTGAGGCGGGCTTTTTTCTTGTCAACAGCCTCGATGATCCGCCAGGGAGCTTCGGGTATGTGGGTACGTTCCAGCATCGTCTCTTTGGCCTTGGTGTATTGTTCCCACAAACGGCGTGATTCCATATCCATGGGACTCAGCTTCCACTGTTTGAGAGGGTCGTGGATCCGCATCATGAAGCGTAAATGCTGCTCGTCGTCGGTGATGGAAAACCAGTATTTGATCAGGATAATGCCGGAGCGAATGAGCATCTTTTCGAATTCCGGCACGGTACGAAAGAATTCCTCATATTCCTCCTCATTGCAAAACCCCATTACTTTTTCGACGCCCGCACGGTTGTACCAACTGCGGTCGAAGAGAACGATCTCGCCACCTGCCGGCAGGTGGGATACATAACGCTGGAAATACCACTGGCTGCGTTCCCGCTCACTCGGTGCAGGCAGTGCAGCAACCCGGCAAACACGGGGGTTGAGGCGTTGGGTGATGCGTTTAATGACTCCCCCTTTGCCGGCTGCGTCGCGACCTTCAAAAAGCACGACTACCTTGAGTTTTTTGTGTACGACCCAGTCCTGCAACTTAACCAATTCTCCCTGAAGGCGAAACAGTTCTTTGAAGTAGAAATTCCGGTCCAGATCCGCTTGGGAGCCGGATTTCGTGGCCTCATCAACAAGTTCGTTCATCCGGTCATCGTCGATTTCCATTTCCAGTTCTTCGTCGAAACTGTCCAACATTTCAGCGTGGATCCGGTCATCGTAATCCGGGTTTTCTTTGGTCTTGTCCAAACTCTTTGGGGTTTTGGCCAGGTTGCCGGATACCTTGGCTGAACTTTTGGGGGGGTTGGCTGAACTCATTGAAAAATCCTTTCAGGTGATTGATTGCACTCACGGGAAAGATAATCCCGATGCCCTGTGCAGGTCAAGAATTATCTGGAGAGACTCCGGCTATAAGGCTTCCGGAAATATTATGTTACGACAGCCAGTCTGAAAGGCCAGTCTGAAAGGTTGCATCGGCCAATTTATCCGTGTAACTTGGCCGACCCGTCTTGCTATATTTTCCCGATTGAGCGCCATGCTGGATTTCACTGAATACACCAAAATCTTTATCAGCCTGTTCGCCATCCTCGATCCGATCGGAATTATTCCCGTTATCATCCTGTTCACCGCCGGCATGGAAGCACACAAACGCGCACAACTCGGACGTCTCGCTTCGCTTGGGGTGTGCGCGATTTTGTTGATTGCGTTGTTGATAGGCGAACCGCTATTGTCATTCTTTGGCATCAGCATCAACTCTTTCCGTGTGGCGGGGGGCATCCTGCTCATGCTGATGGCCATCAAAATGCTGCTGGGCAACCTCAACCAGATCGCCCCTGCCAACAATGACAACACCGACGGAGAAACCTTTTCGGCAAACGCCATCGTACCTTTATCTACGCCCCTGCTGGCAGGCCCCGGCTCCATTAGCGCAGTAATCCTGGAGGCACACAAGGCGCACGGCATAGAACATTATTTGATCATGGGCCTGGAAATCATTCTACTCAGCGTGACTGTCTGGCTAACTTTCCTGATTGCGCCTTGGGTAGCGCGCCGCCTGGGTAAAATAGGCATTGATGTTTTTACCAGGCTGATGGGATTGATACTCGCCTCAATCGCCGTGGAATTTATCACGTCAGGGATGCGCGTCCTGTTTCCGGCACTCGGTTGATTCGGATCAAACCGCTTCAAACCTGGAAGTGCCGGACGGACTGTTCAAGTGTGCTGGAAAGCGTTTCGAGGTTTTCCACAGTACCGAAAACTTCTTTGACGGAGGCGCTGTTTTCTTCGGACATTTGCGCTACCTTTTCCACGTTGACAGCAATCTCGCGGCTCGCCAGGCTTTGCTCCTGTATAGACGTGGAAATATCCTCGACACCGTTAAGCACCCGGGACACGCCGTCGTTGATTTCAACAATCGCTCTACCTGCTTTCTCAGCCATCTCCGAGCCCGCCTTGACCATCTCGACCGTTGCCACCATTTCGGCTATTGCAAGGCTGGTGCTACCCCGTATTTCTTCAACCATTCCGGCAATCTCCTGGGTTGAGCGTCCGGTTTTTTCCGCCAGTTTGCGGACTTCATCCGCCACCACGGCAAACCCCCGTCCCTGCTCTCCCGCCCTCGCCGCCTCTATCGCCGCATTGAGCGCAAGAAGGTTGGTCTGGTCGGCAATTTCCTTGATCACCTTGACCACATCCTGAATCCGGTCCGACTGCTCTCCCAGTTGCTGCATCGTCTGCGCAGTGTTCATGACAGCCTGATTGGTTCTGGCCATATCCTCAACAACATGCTGCACAATCTTGCCGCCCTCGCTTGCAAGCGACGTCGAATTCTCCGAAACTCGCCTTACCTCTCCGGCATTATCAGCAATCTGGTCGATGCTTGCCGTCATTTTCTCAATAGCTGAAGTCATGGTACTTGCGGCATCCGACTGGGACTGGGAACCTGCTGATACTTTCGTCATGGCTTCCGACAGGTGTTTTGCACGGTCATCAATATGCCCGGACACCGATGCAATCTGATCAATGATTGATCCCAGCAGCACCTTGGTAGACTGGACAGAACAAAGCACTTCCCCCATCTCGTCACGGCCGGAAATATCAACTTGACTGGACATGTGGCCGTTGACTACCTGGCTCAGGTGCTCCTTTATTTCATCAACCGGTTTTACCACGAAACGGCGAACGATCAACCTGATAAAAAAGAACAGCACAAGCTGAAACACAATCTGGATGACAATCTGCTCAACGATAACCTTATGGAGCTTGTCATAAGCTCCGCTCAAATCTATCTGAATGTCTGACACTCCACCAACACTGCCATCCTCTATCTGGTGGCAAGTCATACAGTCGGTACCATGGAATTGATGACTGGCAATATAAGGCGTCACAGCACGGAAAATCGGCCTGCCATTCCTTTCCTCAATCGCGTAATAAGGCATTTTGCCCGCGAT
>CAIQPV010000093.1 GCA_903873725.1 uncultured Nitrosomonadales bacterium | reverse complement strand
TTTTTGCCAATAGCACTTGAGAGAAGTCTCTTTTCAACATTCTTTGTGAGCCACTCATTTTCAATGAGCCGTTCAGTCGTAACGTCAGGGTCTTTACCTTCCCTCTTAGCTGCGACAACACGCTCTCGGCGCATCTTGATCACCATCTCAATTACCTTATAGTAGCAAAGGTATTGATAAAATGGACTGCTCGCGCCAAGCGCTTCACGGTAATACACCATCGGATGATATTGCATTGAGACCGAACCAAACGGACCGAACGTATTGTGATCGAAACCAACTTGTCTGTACATATGGTGTGTAAACGTACATGAAGCACTTTTTGTTGCCCGCTCTTCGGTACGAATTCTGTAGACTTCTAACGGCACATCGTGTATGAACGCAATTTTGCTTAACACGGGCGCAAATCCGATCCACGCTTCTCGAGCCGCCTCAGCCATGCTGTTCGCATTAATTGAGACGAACACGGTCGACAGGTGACCTTCATCGTTCGGCAGTAGCAGAAATTTGAGATGACTCGGCGGTTGATTTGGATCGATTGGATTTGCCAACACATCAATATTCATGCGATCTATATCAGTGCCAGTTCTCGGGACCGGCTTTGCGATCGCGATGAGTGAGCCGCCCTTTAGACCGGCGCCGCACTCAAAATTGTGGCTGTCCATGATGATCCGCGAGGGCGGCTGCAGAGTAAATTCGACGTCGTATACTCCCTGAGATCCTTCGGGCCGCGGCTGTTCGGTAACGCCTTCAGGTAGATCCTTGTATGTGAACGTTGTCGTTATTGTTTCTCGGTGTAAGTAGCCATGGACATCGAAATCAGGAGTTGTGCTGCGATCTATCAATGGATATCGATCTCCACCATTCGGAGCTGTTCCGTTATCTGCAGCCGGTTTCAGTGGTTGCGAATGCTTATTAAGGCAACACTTCTTGTACTTGCTGCCACTTCCACACGGACATTGGTCATTTCGCTGCGTTCCCGCCATATCATTACCTTTGAATACGATCTGATCAAAGCGGGCCTAAACCGCTTTAGGGAATGTGCATGTGTTTTGGATTTCAGTCACTGGGTGAATTCCACCGATCCGAGAGCCCGGTCATCCGCGTTCCTTCAATCCATGCATCTACCAGGTTATGTATTGATTGGGCCGCCGTAGCCAATATGCCAGCGAGCGCAACCTCGTCGAATTCACTTTGATCGCTCGAACCGATCAAGTCTGTCACTGATTGCCGAGTACCAGCTACCCCGCCGTGAACTGATCGTGAGGAATATCGGAACAGAGCTTCATACTGGTTGACAGAGACATCTTGTATTATGATCGGTGGCCATCTCAATGGCTCGATGCGCCTGACTTTGTCGAACCTTGATTGGATGTTTAGTTCTAATGCTGCTTTTATGTCCTGGCTCAACGCATCGAGGTCGTACTCTGACTGAGAGTACTCTGCCTTGCGATTAGCCGGCAGCTTGTCCCAGAGGCCAGCTCGCTTAGCCCACTTTCCAGTCTTCACCTCATCTTCAAGAAAGATTGCGTACGAGAGTTCTTCTGGTGTGTTTGAACACCGCAGAACGTAGTCGAGCAATACACCGCTCTCCCAGACGCTCCTAATTAAGGAGAGTGCCCCCTGTCCGCGCCCGCTCCGCACGAGCAGAAGTACATCTGCTACATTCACCAACTCCTTTGACGCGAGCGAAAGTGCCAAGCTATCGAATGCGGTTAACCCTGGCGA
>CAIQPV010000092.1 GCA_903873725.1 uncultured Nitrosomonadales bacterium | reverse complement strand
GCCACTCCTGCTTGATGGCCAATTGCCATGAATCCGTTCAAGCAACCCGGCTCCGCTATTCAAACCGGACACAGCCATCTGCACCGTCTGGTCATGTTGCGCACTATTGCAATGTTGGCGCAGTGTGCCACGCTCGCGCTCGTGTACCGTTTCCTGGCAATGGAGTTGCAGTGGTTGCCGATGCTGGCCGCTGTGGCAGCACTTGCCGCGCTGAACCTGCTTACCTGGTTACGCTTACGCAACAGCAGGCCCGTTTCCAATGCGGAACTGTTCTCACAACTCTGCGCAGACGTGCTTGCGCTGTCGGTGCTGCTTTACTACGGCGGCGGTTCGACTAACCCGTTCATCTCGCTTTTTCTGCTGCCGCTGGTGATTACAGCCGCCACATTGCCGCACAGTTACACTTGGGCGATGACAGGCATTACCACCGGTTGTTATACCCTCCTGATGAAATTTTATGTACCGTTGCCGATGAAGCACGGGGCAATGAATGAAGCACAGATGGACAACATGCCCGGAATGGATATGCAGGGGTTGGGCATACCACATGCCATGCCGCCGGACGATGCCTTCAACATGCATGTCTTCGGCATGTGGCTGGGATTCGTGATCAGCGCAGTGGTGGTAGCGTATTTTGTGGTAAAAATGGCGCACGCAGTGCGCGAACGCGACGAGAACCTGGCCAAAGCACGCGAGGAAACCTTGCGCAATGAGCGCATCGTGGCGCTCGGCATACAGGCAGCCAGCGCCGCACACGAAATGGGTACGCCGTTATCCACCCTGGCAGTGGTGGTCGGTGAGCTGAAACGCGACCAGGCCGTGTTGCCCGAGTGGCGCGATAATCTTGCCATCCTTGAGGGCCAGGTGCAGGCATGCAAACGCATCCTCGGCAAGTTGCTGGCCAACGCGCAAGACACCGGGAACAAAGCCACGCAGCCGTTGGAGCAGTTTCTTGCCGGCACACTGGATGAGTGGCAGTTGTTACGTCCGGCCGTGCATTGCCGTTATCAAGCCACCGGTACGCAACCGGCACCGCAGATAAATACAGACCCGTCGTTGCGTGCCGCTTTGCTGAATTTGCTCAACAATGCTGCCGATGCTTCGCCGGAAGAAATTAACATTGAGGCACATTGGGATGCCGGGAACTTTACCCTGAAAATCCACGATCACGGCAAAGGACTTACACCGGAAGCGGCCGCCCGTGCCGGTTCTGCATTCTTCACCACCAAAGAGGGAGGCCGCGGGCTTGGCCTGTTACTCGCCAATGCCACCGTGGAACGGATGGGCGGCAAAGTACGCCTGTTCAACCGCGAGAGTGGCGGCGCAACCACGGAAGTTATTCTGCCATTGCGTGAAGGTACCGCATGAACAAAACTATCAGCGAACAAGCCTCATTGTTACTGGTGGACGATGATGTGGTTTTCTGCCAGGTGCTGAGCAGAGCACTGGAAAGACGCGGCTATACTGTAACAGTTGCACACAGCGTAGAACAGGCCATGCCTCTGGCACAGGCAAACCCGCCGGAATATGCGGTAGTGGACTTGAAAATGGAGGGGGCATCCGGGCTGACGCTGATCCGGTACCTGCATGAACTCGACCCGGCCACGCGGATCGTGGTGCTAACCGGTTATGCCAGCATTGCCACGGCGGTGGAAGCCATCAAGCTGGGTGCAACGCAGTATCTTGCCAAACCGGCGAATGCAGACGAAATCGTCGCAGCGTTCGGCCATTCCCCCAGCCCTGACTTGCCCCTCAATGCCCAAATCGCGTCTGTGGAGCGCTTGGAGTGGGAACATATCCAGCGCGTGCTCCACGAGCACCAGCACAACATCTCGGCCACTGCTCGCGCCCTCAACATGCACCGCCGCACCCTGCAACGCAAACTGGCCAAGCCCCCCATCGCAGGAAACCAGAACGAAAAATAGATGCATTGCCCGCCGCGGTTTAGTTAAAATACCCATTGCAGGTGCTGTTTGGCACCAATCAATACGAACCGGATGAAACTAAGGATCAAGCAATGAGTAATGGAAGCGGACATGTAGACCTCAGGCAGGCTATCAACAACCTCGATGCGTTGCCTGCCATGCCGGTCATTGCGCAAAGGCTGCTGGCGTTAAAGCTGGATTCAGACGAAGGCGAACGGATGTTGCTTGTGCTGATCGAGCAGGATCCGCAAATCTCGGCAAAAATCCTCGGGCTGTCGAATTCTGCGATGGTCGGTGCATCACGCCAAATAAAGACCGTGAGGGAGGCGGCGATGTTGTTGGGCCTCAAACGCGTCCAATCGGTTGCTACCAGCATAGCCATCATGTCGCTGATGACCAAGACGCCCGCCGGAAAGTTTAATATGCAGGACCTGTGGTTACACAGTTTTGGTATCGCATTCGCCTTGTTGGGTCTCGCGCGGGTCATGCCGCATAATATGCGTCCGCAGGATGACCAGATTTTTCTGGCCGGCATGCTGCATGACATCGGCTATCTGGCGCTGGCTTTTCTTGACCCGAAACAAAGCGACAAGCTGCATACCCGCCTGGCCGCAGAATTTGACCGGCCATCAATGGAAGTTGAGCAGGAGATTCTGGAAATATGTCATGACGAATTGGGCGCGGAGCTGGCAGTTCATTGGAATTTACCCAAGGAAATCATTGCCGTTTTACGTTACCACCATAACCCCGACGCGGCTGAAGCGGAAATAGGACAACCGTTGGTGCGGATGATTAATATCGTGGAAAAACTGCTGCCATCCTTTGGTATTATCGAGTTCGTGGCCCCCGACATCAGCGACGAGGAGTGGGATGCGCTGGGGATACCCCCGTCAAAAGCAGAAGAAGTGAAAGAACACATAGACGAACAAGCGGAGCAGGCCATACAGTTTGCCGGTTCGTTTATGTGAAATCACCCGATCTCGCTTCACCCGGCAAAAGTTTAATCTCCCCTATCCGTTAGCCACTGCCCGTCAATGAAGTCCTGTCTGGTGTTTTTTATTGCCGTATTTTTGTCTGCTCTTGCCCAGGCGCAACAAACCATACCCCCGCCACCGGTGCTGGCGGCCAAATCCTGGCTGCTGTATGACTTCACCAGCAACCAGATTCTGGTTAGTGAAAACAGCGATGAGCGTATCGAACCGGCCTCGATAACCAAACTGATGACGGCCTACTTGTCCTTCGCCGCACTCAATCAAGGCCGTCTTTCGCAGGAACAAACCCTGATACCATCGGCTGAAGCCCTGCGCACCCAAGGTGAGGAATCGCGCATGTTCCTTGTTCGGAACAAGCCTGTGACGGTGGAGGAATTGCTGCATGGCCTCATCGTACAATCCGGCAACGATGCGGCGCGTGTACTGGCAGAAGCCATCTCCGGCAGCGAGGAAAAATTTGCCGAGCTGATGAACGGGGAAGCCCGGCGGCTGGGAATGAAGAATACCCATTTCGTAAACGCCTCCGGCCTGCCGCTTGCGCAGCATTACTCCACGGCATACGATCTTAACCTGCTTGCCGCCGCTATCGTGCGCGATTTCCCCGAATACTATCCGCTCTACAGTTTGCGCGAGTATCAGTACAACAACATCAAACAGGCGAACCGCAATCGCTTGCTGTGGATAGATCCCTATGTGGACGGCATGAAAACGGGGCACACCGAAAGCGCCGGGTTTTGCCTGGTGTCTTCGGCCAGGCGCGACAAGCGAAGGCTGATTTCGGTGGTGCTCGGCGCAGCTTCAGACAATTTGCGCACTACCGAAAGCCAAAAACTGCTGAACTACGGTTTTCAATATTTTGAAACCGTGCGGCTGTACCAGAAGAACCAGCCGGTAGCCGGCATACGTGCATGGAAAGGTACCGAGAACAAGGTCAATATCGGTTTCCGCGACGATTTGTTACTGACCATCCCGACCGGGCAATTGACGCAAATCAAAGTCACCATGGAAACCCGTCAACCGATCATCGCACCGGTTGATATCGGTCAGAAAATCGGCACCTTGAAACTGGCACTCGGTGGCAAACCGTATGCAGAATTCCCGCTGGTGGCACTGGAAGCCGTGCCGCTGGCAAATATATTTTCGCGCGGTTGGGATAATCTGCGCCTGCTGTTTCAATAAATGTAAAGGGCACTTCTAAAAATCCAAACTTCGTTACAATACTGCGTTGCTCTCAAAAAATTGTTCCTTACATATCAACTATATGCTGCGTCGCAATTTTTTGTT
>CAIQPV010000091.1 GCA_903873725.1 uncultured Nitrosomonadales bacterium | reverse complement strand
GGCTGAGGCCGTCCAGCACCTCTTCCTCGATATCACGAAAGCGCGCCTCACCCTCGCGCTCAAAAAACTCGCGAATCGAGCAGCCAATCCGAACCTCAATCTCATGGTCCGAATCGACAAACGGCAGTTGAAGCCGCCGGGCGAGTTGCCGCCCGACGGTGGTCTTCCCGGAGCCGGGAAGTCCGACCAAACTGATGGTCACAAAGTCTGCGTAAAGAATGTGGCCACTCCGCTTGGCGAAGTAATGGTTATGCCTATCACATCGTTCGCAGAACAACCCGATGTCGTTACCGTGTGCGAGGTTTTTATAGTAAAAGTTGGATCCGTGCCGGGCGATATATTAGGAACTTTAGAAGGGTAGGCCGCCTGCACCGTACAGCTTATGCCACCGTAGCTAACTACATTTGCCGCAATGGTGGTACCAGCAGGCATCGGCAGATTTGTTTTATCCAGACTGACCATATCAAAAGAAATTGCAGAATGATTGGTTACCGCATTATTAGAAATCAAGGGGGTGCTTGAAGAGTTCATCACAATGACCTGCTGTCGAACCAAGGTTGGAAGTAGCCCGGTGCAAGTACCAGGAATCGAAGGATAAGGCTCACCGACTGCCGGGCATACACCACCAACCCAGGGATATTGGGAAGACTGGGTGGCTGAAAAAGTGCCACCTAAAGAAATCCTGAACTCACCACTACTCCATACTCCGTCTTCATTATCATCCCGGAAGATATCACCCATCTCATACAGCGTATCGTTCAACGTGTAGCTATTAGAGTAATCGTTGTCTAAATAATCTTTGGTACCCGCCGTGTAGGCCAAAATAGCCACACGACCATTGGCAGGACGATAATTTTGACTGATCCACTGCACGGAACAACTCGAATGTCCAGATGAATCAACTGAGGTTGCACAACTTCCGGGAATCTGCCCTCCTGCCGCTGTAAAGTTGACAATTGTTCCATTAACAACCGGATTACCTTGTCGATCGGCAAGACGGACGGTTATCGTAGTTGGCGTTCCATCTATATTCTGTCCCTCAATATTAAATGTAGATACCGAAACGCTCATGAATCGCTGCGAAGGAGGACCGGAAGCAACCGTTAAATTTTGTGAGTCAGTGTAGGTTGTGCTGCCGTCAATAGTTGCCCGGACCTTCAGTGGACCGGGTATGGTGCCTGAAGTAATAGTTACAGTGACAAGCCCCGTGCTATCGGTATAGGCGCTCGTGCGATCCAGCATAACTCCGCCAGGATTAGCTTGAATAGAAAAATCAACCAGCGTGTTTTGAGAAGGACTTCCCGTTGCAGTCAAAACCTTGTAAGTCAATGTGGAGATAGTGGGATTGCCAGCGCCTCCAATATATATTTGATTCAAAGTCGCAGACACATAGGTCACCGTACTGGCCACTGGTGGACTTACTGTTATTTGCAAGGGACTGGCACTTGCCGTACCAGAAGTGGCGCCAATCTGAACGACTCCAATACATGGATTGCCATTCGGTTGAACCGCTGTGTAAGTAGCAACTAAGCTACCACTGCCAGTCGTAGTAACGCCAACCGAGCCGTTGCTACCATTGATACTACCGCATGAAGCAGTAAGAGTGACATTAGCAGGAGTGGTGATTGTTCCACCAGAAGAAAGTGAGGCGGTCAAGGATAATGACGTATTACCACCAGAAGATATGGTCGAACTTCCAGGAGCAATACCACTTAGCACCACTGTGTCCCCGGTATAAGCGAAATCACTGGTTGAACTGACTGCTACTCCAGATACACTTGCACTGGCAGTCAATGTGCCAGCACCCACCACACCCGACACGGCCGAGATCCCGACCCTTGCCACACCATTGCTGTCGGTCAAAGCCGTCGTCGGCGACAAGGTCGCCAGTGCGGTACTTAAACCAAAACTAACAAGGCGTCCGGACACTGCATTACCACTTGCATCCGTTACTTTTGCCTGTGCCCACACTCCGGTTGACGAAGTCACGCTTGTATATTGCTGGTAGGCCGGGCTAGGCCCCACAATGCTTGAAACAATGGATGGCGTTGCATTGGATCCTCTCGAGGTGGAAAACTCCAAGGCACCTGAAACATTCACGCCATTGACTACCGCACTGGCAGTCACCGCCACAGCACCGGCTGTGGAGCTGGCCACCGTTGGTGCTATGACCACGGTGGCTGTGCCGTTGGAATCTGTTAAGGCGGTGGCTTGAGCCAAGGTCGCCAGCGTCGAGTTGACACTGAAAGTCACCGACTTACTCACAATGGGATTACTTGTGGCATCAAGCAATTTGGCACAAACATTGTAAGTTGCAGTCAAATCGATCCCAGTCAATAGGGTACTGTTAGTACAATTAGTTTGTATTGTTACCTTCACTTGCGACCCTGTGCTGGCACCAGATGAGCTGAAGTCGTATGTCGCCGGGATTATTGAACCATTGACAGTTGCACTGGCGTTCAGCGTCAAGGCTCCGGATGCTGCTCCCGATGTTGGAGAGACTGCGACCCATGCAATTCCATTGCTATTCGTAAGTGCAGTTGCCCCCCCCAAGGTAGCCAGCCCTGAACTCAGATTAAAACCAACCAAGGTATTGGGAACAGGTGCGCCTGACGCATCAAGCAGTTGGGCATTTGCATAAAACACACCCGCATTTCCAATGTTTGAGACAGGATTTAATATCGAACTATTTTGCGTGTATATACCTGCCGACATTGATCCATTCGCGTTTTGACCTCCATTTGAGGTGAAGTTATAACTGGCCGAAATAGGAACGGTTGTTACTGTGGTCGTCGCAGTTAGCATGACACCACCAGGCGTTGCACCTGCCGTTGGATATATGGTCACCGATGCAATTCCATTCACACCAGTAACAGCGGTACTCGTTGAGAGTGTCGCCAATTTAGAGCCAAGACTAAAGGTAACCAATTTTCCAGATGCATTATTCCCATTGCCATCCGTCACATAGGCTGATGCAGCATATGATCCGCCTACATTGATAACACTTACCGGATTGACTCCGGCATTAATACTTGCAACAATTACCCCACTCGAGATTAAATTTCCAGATGAGTAAAAATCATACGTCGCAGAAACGGGTGTGCTGGAAATGTTTGCGCTTGCTTGCAACTGGGAGGCACCTGCAACTGAGCCCGCCGCTGGAGCGATGGAAACCGTCGCAACCCCATCCGATCCTGTTAAAGCCGTGCTGCTACCAAGGGTTGCCAAACCAGATCCAAGGCTGAATGTAACAAGGCGTCCAACAGCAGGGCTTCCTGACGCATCAATGAGTGTTGCCTTTGCGCTGTAGGCCCCCGCCGTGGCTATTGTTGTTACGGCATTGGAGCCAGAATATATTCCCGCCGTAATCGTTCCGTTGGAATTAACACCTCCGGTAGACGACATAGCGACCGATCCGCTTATGGCAGTACCAGATATTACGGTCGCCACCGTCACCGTTGATGCTCCCGCCACGGATCCAATTTTTGGGGTTATTGAGACTGTCGCAATACCCGATGCGTCGGTTTGCGCGGAAGCAGGGGTAAAGGTTACAAGCCCGGTAGGTTCAGCAAAGGTCACCACATTTCCAACTAGCGGTGCGTTGGAACCGTCCAACACCTGCGCCTGCGCCTGATAACTCCCTGCGAGACCGATCTTAGATACAACGACACCACCGTTTTTAATTTTTACGGAAATAGTGCTGGTTGATGCAATTCCGCCAGATGAAGAGAACCCAGCGGTTGCAGTAACATTGACCAAACCAATGGTTGTTACTGCAGTTAATAGGGCAGCTCCAGACCCTTGACTAGATGTCGGGAAAACTCGTACGGTCGCCACTCCGTTAGCATCGGTAAGAGCAGTATTTGGTGATAATGTTGCGAGATTTGAACTCAAACTGAAGGTTACTAAATTCGATACAACTGGTTTTCCGCTTGCATCCGTAATTACGGCTTTGGCAGAATACGACCCATATGCTCCAATGCTTGTTACCGCAGCGAGTGCAGAGTTATCTAAAATGCTTACTAGCGCTACGGGACTCGCCGAATTGGATGTACTCGAGGTGGAGGTTGATGTCGATGTCCCTGAACTACTAGGAGTTGAACCCGCACTTCCACCACCACCACCACAAGCAGTCAACACGACTGCTAGGCATCCAGAAATAATTGCTTTGGTAATTGACATATTAACTTACCTGTTCATTACTATAAACTTAGTTTGCGGCACTGCGATCGGCCAAAACTCTGGGAGTAATAAAGACAAGCATTTCCTTTTTGGTCGAATCTTTGGTGGTTCTTCTAAACAGTGCCCCGACAAAAGGCAGGTCACCGAAAAACGGCACCTTGTCCACACCATCGGTCTGGGATTCGGTAAAGATACCGCCAATCACAATGGTCCCACCATTTTCAATCAGCGCCTCCGTCTTGATGTGT
>CAIQPV010000090.1 GCA_903873725.1 uncultured Nitrosomonadales bacterium | reverse complement strand
GCCAAAATGTTGGTCTGGAAGGCGATGCCGTCTATCACGCTGATGATGTCCACAATCTTCTTCGAGCTCTCGCTGATCGATGACATGGTCTGCACCACTTTGCCCACCACTTCGCCACCCCTCATGGCGATATCGGATGCTCCTGCCGCCAGTTGGTTGGCCTGCTTGGCATTCTCGGCATTCTGTTTTACCGTCGAAGTCAGTTGCTCCATGCTGGCCGCGGTTTCTTCCAGGCTGGATGCCTGTTCCTCTGTGCGTTGCGACAGGTCGGTATTGCCGGAAGCAATTTCCTTGGATGCAGTGTTGATGGTCTCGGCCGCTTCCTTGATACGGCTGATTACCTCGGTGAGTTGTTCCACCGTGCTGTTGGAATCATCCTTGAGTTGCCCGAAAGTACCATGGTACTCGTTGGTAATGGTCTCGGTGAGATCCCCCTTGGCTAACGCACCCAACACACGCACCACTTCATCCAGGCTGGTCGCACTGGTTTGCATCAGGTTATTCATGCCTTCGCTGATCTGGCGGAAGAAGCCTTCCTTGTCTGCCAGACTGACGCGCTGGCTGAAGTCGCCGTTGGCGGCCGCGTTGACGATGGCGGCAATTTCCTGTTCCACCGCCACTTCGGCGGTTCGGTCTTTCCACTCGATGGCCGAGCCCAGGCGTTCACCCGCTTCGTCGATGACCGAACACGCCGACAGCGCAAAGGTATGTCCGGCCACCTTGATTTCGGTGCGATGAGTTCCGTTCAGGCTCGACAATAATTGTTGCTGGTGCGCGGGAGCTTTGTGGAACAGGTCTATATTTGAGCCTTGCAAATTGGCCACGCTGAAATTTGGCATTACACGGCGCAGGTCGTTCTCAACCTTGGACAACATTTCGACCACCGACTTGTTCAGGTAAATAATGTTTCGATTTTTGTCGGCTATCATCACGCTGGTACCCACATTATCCAGCGCGACTTTCACCCGCATGGCCTCATTGGCAGTGCGTTTGGCATCTGATACTTCGAAACCCATTCGGATTTGCATGGATTTCATGGCATACATAATCATGCCGGTTTCATCCGCACGCTCCACCTCGATGAGGTCATGGTAATATCCTTGCGAGATACGGTTCAACTGAATGCCCGCTTTGCGCAACGCCCCCACAATATTACTCGCCAGGATTTTTGCCATCATTGTCATCACTGCGCTAACCAGCAGGATAACAATCAACAATTTCCATGCATGGTCTTTCACCTTCTCGTCAATGTCATCGACATAAACGCCCGAGCCAACTATCCAACCCCAGGGCTGGTACCCTTTCACAAACGAAATCTTGGGAACCGGTTTTTCACTACCGGGGCGCGGCCAATCGTAATTGACGAAGCCTGCGCCTTCCGCGCGCACTACATTGACCATATCGAGGAATAGCGCCTTGCCATTCGGATCCTTGGTTGCGCCAAGATCGGTGCCGTCCAGTTCAGGTTTGGTCGGGTGCATAATCATGCGGGGCTGCATGTCATTCACCCAGAAATATTCCTTGCCGTCGTAACGCATTACTTTCAATTGTGCAATCGCGCGTTTCTGCGCTTCTTCCACCGTTATTTCACCGGAAGCCGCAGCCTTGCCCAAACTATCAACCGTGCCCCAAGCGGTTTCCACGGCGAACCGGGTTGCGCGCTGGCGATCTTCAAACATTGAATTTCGCTCGGTCACGAGCATCCCGGCCATCACTGCCAGGAAAATCAACTGTAAAACAACGAACGCAGCGATAATTCTGGACTTCTCATTCATGCCGGAGAAATATTTCCTGACCGAATTGAGCTTGGTGCTTTTTACCGCCTTGCCTTCGACGATACGCAAGTTACCTTGCCTGCCTTCACGAAAAAGACGGTAAGCTGCTGCATGTGCGTCGATTTGCTCGCGTGAAGGTTTGCTGCGTACTGACAGATAGCCGACACAGCTTCCCCCTTCGAGGATGGGCGTGGCATTGGCTATTACCCAGTAATGGTCGCCATTCTTGCGGCGGTTCTTCACAATGCCGGTCCATGGTTTACCGGCCTTGAGCGTGTTCCACAAGTCGGCGAATGCTTCCTCCGGCATGTCCGGATGGCGCAGGATATTGTGCGGCTGCCCCATCAACTCCTTCTCGGTATAGCCCGACGCCTCGACAAAATCCGGATTTACATAAGTAATGACCCCCTTGAGATCAGTCTTGGAAACAATGGACGAACCTTCTCTCAACTCATATTCAATATTTGTTACCGGGGTGTTCATGCGCATTCTTGCTCTCCTCGAAATTCTGTCTTGTATTTTTGCTTACGCCATTTCATCCATCAATGCCATCTCGTTACTGCTCATCAGTTTCTCAATATCCACCAGAATCAGCATACGTTCGCCAACTGTACCCAACCCTGTGATATAGCGCGTATCCAGCCCGGCTGACAAATCCGGAGTGGGTCTGATTTGCTCCGGCGTCAGCGCCAGCACATCGGACACGCTGTCTACCACGATGCCTACCACGCGGTGTCCCAGATTCAATATGATTACTACGGTTAGCTGGTTGTATTCCACCGTACCCAAGTGGAATTTGATGCGCAGATCCACAATGGGAACGATAGTGCCGCGCAGATTGATCACTCCCTTGATGAATTCCGGGGTGTTGGCAATGGTGGTCACCGCGTCATAGCCGCGTATCTCCTGCACCTTGAGGATATCCATTCCGTATTCTTCATTGCCCAGCGTGAAGGTCAGGAATTCGGAACCGACCGTGCCGGTTCCTGTCAGATTTTCATTTGCCATTTACTCCTCCCAGTATCAGAGGACAGATGACGGAAGACAGATTGTTGTTTGGCTACAACGCATTTACATTTTTTCTGTCTTCTGTACTCTGCCTTCTGTCCTCTGTTTTCTGATGCCCGTGATGAGAAATCAACGCCGCCACATCGAGAATTAACGCTACTCTGCCGTCGCCCATGATGGTGGCGCCGGAAATACCCTGTATCTTGCGGAAGTTTGACTCCAGGCTCTTGATAACTACTTGGTGCTGGCCCAGCAATTCATCCACGAATAGCGCAGTTTTTTTGCCTTCGGCCTCGACAATCACTGCAATGCCGTTTTCCAGACCCACAGCTTTAGGTTTGGTGTTAAATACTTCATGCACTTTAACCAGCGGCAGGTATTCGCCGCGAACGCGCAGCAATTGTCCTTCACCGCTTACCGTTTTGAGTTCGGCAACGGTGATCTGCAACGATTCGATAATGGCATTCAGTGGCACAATATAAATTTCCGCCCCGACCGAAACCGAGAGCCCGTCCAATATTGCGAGCGTTAACGGCAGACGGATGATAGTACGGGAGCCGAAGCCTTCTACCGAATCCAGCTCCAGACGTCCGCCCAACTCGGTGATGTTGCGCCTGACCACATCCATGCCGACACCGCGTCCGGAAACGTCGGTTACCACTTCCGCCGTGGAAAATCCCGGTTCCATAATCAATGCCCACACATCCTGATCCGACATGTCGTCGCGCACCGGCAAACCGCGTTCCTTCGCCTTTTGCAATATCCGGCTGCGGCTTAAACCGCCACCATCGTCGGCCACCTCAATCACCACATTACCGCCCTGATGGAACGCTTTAAGGGTGATCGTGCCGCGGGGATCCTTGCCTGCGGCGATGCGCTTTTCAGGAGACTCGATGCCGTGATCGAGACTATTGCGCACCAGGTGGGTCATGGGATCTGAAATTTTCTCGATCAAGCCTTTGTCCAGTTCGGTGTTTTCACCGATGGTTTTCAATTCCACCTGCTTGTTCAGCTTCCCAGCCAAGTCCCGAACCAGACGGGGGAAGCGGCTGAACACAAAAGAAATCGGCATCATGCGGATGGACATCACCGCTTCCTGCAAATCGCGGGTATTGCGCTCAAGCTGATACAGCCCGCGCTGCAAACGCTCATTACCGTCATTAACCGCATCCAGCGCCGATTGCGCCAACATGGCCTGGGTGATGACCAGTTCGCCCGCCAGATTGATCAACTGGTCAACCTTCTCTACACTCACCCGAATCGAAGACTCGGCCTGCCCCGGAGCCTTGTCGACGGAACGCCTGTTCGGATGTGCAGGTACGTCTGCCACCGGTGCGGATGCTGTACGCACAACTTCTTTCACAACAGGAGGAGCGGGTGCCGGTACTACCGCCTGGACGGATGAGACTGTAACAGGCTGGGCGGGTGCCGGTTCCTGAAAAAATCCGTACCCTTGTGCGGTTTCGCGTGCGGCCTGCTCGACCGGCGTTTCCGCGAAAAATCCATAGCCCTGTTTGTCTTCCTGTTCGGCAGTTTTCTGAACAGAGGCAGCAGTAACCCCTTCACCGGGCACCACAGGGGCTTCGTCAAAAAATCCATAGCCGGGATCAGCAGCTTTATGCAGTTCGGAACCGGCTTGTGCGGGGGCGGGTGTATCATCGAAAAATCCATAGCCCGGATCGGCTGCTTCGCCCACTTCAGCAAGTGTTTGAGCGGGGGCAAGCGCAACAGGTTCACTGTCAAAGAATCCGTAAGCTGTTTCTTCTTGAGAGGGAACGACCCTCGCAGGCACCTCCGGTGCAGCAACCGCGTTTGCCGTGACGGCAGATACCGGTCCCTGTTTCACCGCAGATTGCATGGAAGTTAGCCTTTCCAGTTTTTCGCATACCGCTCTGACTTCGGACTGATCCACTTCGCCTTCGCCGCGATGGGCAGCGAGCTGTGAGGAGATCACGTCACCCGCTTCCAGAAATGCGTTGACCATTTCATCGGTCAGGGTCATTTCCTGTTTGCGCAGTTTGTCCAGCAGAGTTTCCAGCACATGCGTGACTTCGGTCATGTCGGTAAAACCGAAGGTGCCAGCCCCTCCTTTTATGGAGTGTGCCGAACGGAAAATTGCATTGAGGTCGTCCATGCCGGGATTTGAAACATCCAGCGCGAGCAACAACGTTTCCATCGTCGAGAGATGCTCGGCGGCTTCCTCGAAAAAGATTTGAAAAAATTGGGTTAAGTCGATACTCATCAGGGATCAGGTGTCAGGAATCGGGAATCAGGAAAGAGGCAGGGTTTTGCTGATCCCTGATTCCCATATTTCATCCAATCACTTTTTTCGTGACTTCGAGCAATTTTGACGGGTCAAACGGCTTGACCAGCCAGCCGGTAGCGCCCGCTGCCTTGCCCTGCTGCTTCATGGCGTCGCCGGATTCGGTGGTCAACATCAGGATTGGCACGTTACGGTAATTCGGCATGGCGCGCAAATTTTTGATCATTGTCAAGCCATCCATGCGCGGCATGTTCTGGTCGGTCAGCACCATATCAACGGTTTTCATCTTTGCTTTTTCCAGTCCCTCCTGCCCGTCCGATGCTTCAATAACTTCATAACCAGCCCCTTTGAGGGTAAAAGATACCATCTGCCGGATGGAACTGGAATCATCAACACTGAGAACGGTTTTTGCCATGGTTCAATACCTCGAATGATTACTAAACAACAGAAATTTTCCTGGAAGCGGAGTATATATTAGCTCGCGGGTGTGGTTAAAACAAGTATTTCGAAGCCATACATTTTCTTGCTAAACAGCAAGTGAAGCTGCGCGGCTTGGGATATTGAATATTCGCCGTTGACCGGCGGTGAAAAGAGGATAGTTTCGTGAGCTAACAGAATGGCTTTGTACATGCGTGCCGACCAGTGCTTCGGCAAAAATCAAGAACGAAGAATCCGGCTACCGAATAACTTGCGCGGTAAAAATTGATTTACCGCGTAAGGCACTGCAAGTTGCCGGGATGGGCTGCATCTCCGGGAAAATATCAAAACAGATCTATGTCACCGCTCTGCATGTGTTCCTGCCTTACAGGATTGCGCCGGCTGACCTGATTGGCGTTCTTGAATATCTCAACAACTTTCTGGCGTACACTGTCAACGGCGTCGGATGAGGTGGGTTTGCCGCTTTGCTCCTCCTGCGCGAGATCCCCGATGACCCGCCAGGCTTCCTGCATGCTGTCGAGACGCAACCGGGAGTGCTGCAATAACTGGTTAACCATGTCCTGAAATTGCAGCGAAGTAACAGCGCTACCGACGACCTCGTTAACCTTTCCTGATATCTCGGCTTGTTTGACAATCACCCGCGACATATCCAGATTGGATTGTTGTACGCGCTGCATGATGGCGTCCAGGCGATTTTTGGAGTTCAGGGCAAAGTCCATGTCCAGCGAAGCCATCTGGTTGATGGATTGTTCGGCATCCACGATAGCGGCATGCACCTGTTTGACGTTGCCGCGAATCTGCTGGCTGAAATGCTCGGCACGTGCCGACAGTTTGCGCACTTCATCCGCCACCACTGCAAATCCGCGACCCGCTTCACCTGCGCGCGCCGCTTCGATTGCAGCATTAAGCGATAGCAGGTTGGTCTGTTTCGAAATCGCGTCAATCTCGCCGAGAACTTGCAGGATAGCCTGCACCTGCTGGCTGACCGACTCCATTTTTTCAACCAGTTCCATCCCGATCCTGCTGTTGTTGATTATGCTGCCCACCAGAGCCTTCAGTGTTTCGGAGGTTTCACCCAAAGAATTCTGGATCGAGCCATCCCCTTCGCTTCCATCGCCTGCAACTAACAACGCTGCCTCCCGCTGCTCCTGTATCAGTTGATGCATGCCATCAAAACTACTGAGCAATTTCCCAATCGCATCACTTAGCAGGGACTGTATCTGGCTCAGGTCATCATTCGAACCGACAAAATGGGCGGCAAATTCCGGATGGGTCTGCAGCAACACATTGTCAACTCCATAAGTCTCCACCTTATGTTCTCTGTCCTCTGCATTCTTTTTTACAGCTTCTTTCCCGTGATGCAGAACCAGCCACGCCAGGAAAACTGCCAGTGCCGTAACAACAGCATGCAAGCCCGTCGCCATGTCGGTTGCCTCACCTGTTAAGGTCTGGGCAGTCCGCCAATGCAACAAGAACGCGGCAACGACGATCAATAACAACAAGGGGGCGGGATTATTTTTATTGCTTGATTTTTCATTGTTTGTTTGCATGATCTTTACCTCAGGCGCTATATCCGCGCACTTCGTCCAGCAATTCCTTGACATCCAGGATCAACACGATCTCCCCTTCACTCGACATGGTCACCCCTGCCACGCCCTTGGGGCGGAAAGTATCAAGCGACTTGATCACCACATCGTCATGACCGGCAAACCCATCGGCGGAGAGGATGAAACTATGGGCACCAACCTGCATCAGTACGCCCACTTCAGGCGTCTCGGTCGCATCCCATCCGATCAGGCGGGCCAGCGGCAACACCGGCAACACTTCACCGCGCACCACTATGGTAGCTTTGCCGGATACCTGTTGCAGTTCATCCGGCGAGATGGAGAGTATTTCCCGCACCAGCGACAACGGCACGGCAAAAGACTGGTTGCACAGGCGCAACAGCAGCACTGGAAGGATCGCCAGCGTGAGCGGTAACGAAATGGTGAAGGTACTGCCCCTGCCCGGTTCGGATGTGATAAGGATGGTGCCATTCAGTTTCTCAATGTTGGTTTTCACCACATCCATGCCCACACCGCGTCCGGAAACGCTGGAAATCTCATCCTTGGTCGAAAATCCCGGCAATAAAATCAGCGCCAGGCTCTGTTCATCGTCCAGGCTGCTTGCCGAATCCGGGCCGATCAGTCCTTTCTCAATGGCCTTGTTGCGGATCACATCGGGGCGCATGCCCTTGCCGTCATCCACGATGGTAATCAGAATGTGGTCCCCTTCCTGGCGGGCACCCAGACGCACCAGACTTTTCGCCGTTTTTCCGGCCGCCGCACGCTGCGCAGGATCTTCCACACCGTGGTCCACCGCATTTCTGATCAAGTGAACCAGCGGATCGTTGAGATCCTCGATCATGGTTTTGTCGATCTCGGTTTCCTCCCCGGACAGTACCAACTCCACATCCTTGCCGAGCTGGCGGGCCAGGTCACGCGCCAGGCGCGGATATTTATTGAACAGGCGACCGATAGGCTGCATGCGTGTTTTCATCACGGCATTCTGCAAATTCACCACCAGCATGTCCAGTTGGCTGACCGATTCGTCAAGCGCGCGCAAAGTAACCGCATCAGAACGGCCTTGCAAGATGTCAGTACGCAAATGGGTCAGGCGATTCTTGGTCAGCCCGATTTCTCCGGAAAGATTGAGTACCTGATCAAGCCGGTCTGTATCCACCCGGATGGTATTGTCTTTGCCCCCCGCCCCATCGCTTTCACGCCGACCCGGGTTCGTTTTCTGGGCAGTGGCATCGGCAGCTCGCCGTTCAGCCAGGGGAGCTAAGGCAGGTTGTGCCGGAACCGTAGCAGGTATTACCGGAACCGGGGCGGGGGCTCCGCCCCCAACCACTGCCTGGTACAACACATTCCAGTCCGGCCCATCGGGAGACTGTGGACTAGTGACTGAGGGTTGAGGCATTGCCGCTGCGGTTTCGCGTGCTTTTTCTGTCGTCTGCCCACTGTTTTCTGTCTTCTGAAGAGCGGCATGCAGCGCGGCAATCAGGTGCGGGGGAGCGGCTTCCGGTTGCCGGTTCTGCGACAGATAGCCGAACATCTGCCGCACTTCTCCGGTCGCGGCAAAGATCGTATCCATGAGTTCCGCATTCAGCGACAATTCACCGTTGCGCAGTTTATCGAACAGGTTTTCGGTAAGGTGGCACAGCGTGACCAGTTCCGTTGCATTGAGGAAACCTGCTCCGCCTTTGATGGTATGAAAGCCGCGAAAAATAACGTTGAGCAGGTCACGGTCATGAGGAGTCTTTTCCAGACCCATCAATTTGCTGTCGACGTCGGACAACAAATCCGAAGCTTCCGTCAGGAAGTCCTCCATCAACTCTTCCATGCCCGCAAAATCGTTCATTTCAGAACCCCAGACTTTCCAGCAACTCGTCCACCTGATCCTGGCTGGTCACCACGTCACTTCGCCCTGCCGCGTTCACCACCGGACCGTTCAGCAATCCCGCGTAAACATCCGGATCGGCGGTAGATGGAGGATTTTCGACCAGCAATTCCACCAGGTGTTTTTCCATCTGTTGTGTCACATCCACAATTCTCTTGATGACCTGCCCGGTGAGATCCTGAAAGTCCTGGGCCATCATGATTTCCATCAGGTAGGCATTGGTCGCCTTGGTCTGCTTCGGCACGTCAACTAAAAAGGCATGGGTTTGCATCACCAGGCTCTTGAATTGATCGACATCAAGTTGCTTGTCGAGAAGTTTCTGCCATTCCCGCGCCAGGCGCTGCGATTCGATCTCAATTTTTTCCACTACCGGTTGCGCCGCATCGGTCGCATTCAGCACCTTCTCGGCGGCCTGCTGGGTCAGGGTAGCGACATAATTCAGACGGTCGCGGGCATCGGGAATGGAAGACGCGGCACGTTCCAGATTCTTGTCATATCCCAACTCGCGCAAGCTGTCATGCAGGGAGCGTGTCAGTTGGCCGATTTTGTTAATTACTTTATCCGAATTACTCGTGTCACCGGCAGATACTTTTTGGGCGGGCGTTTCCCGGTCATTGTTCGCAGCAACGATGCTGTCAAACAACGCCTCCAAATCATCTGAATCCTGCCCCTCAACCGCTTTGTTAGTCATGGCATCACTCATTTCTGCATGGTCTGGAAAATTTTCTTCAACTTTTCATCTAGCGTGCCGGCTGTAAACGGCTTGACGACGTAACCGCTGGCACCCGCCTGTGCCGCCTCGATGATATTTTCTCGTTTGGCTTCCGCAGTCACCATTAACACAGGCAAATGTTTGAGCGTGGCATCCGCACGGATCGCCCTGAGCAGGTCAATACCGGTCATGTTGGGCATGTTCCAGTCCGATACCACAAAGTCGAAATCCCCGCCGCGCAGCTTGTTCAGTGCGTCAACGCCGTCTTCCGCTTCCTGCACATTGGTAAAACCAAGCTCCTTGAGCAGGTTTTTCACAATGCGCCGCATGGTGGAAAAATCGTCCACAACCAAAAATTTCATATTCGCGTCAACCACAATTACCTCCTAATCAGATGACAGATTACAGAAGACAGAAAGCTGTCTGCTGCGGAGTGTCTTTAATTAATAAAACGTGACAAAGTTACACAATACCTCTGTCACTTGTCATCTGTCATCTGTTCCCTACCCCGCCAAAAGCGGCCGCAATGTGTTGCTCAGCATTGCCGCATCAAACTTGGGTACATAGTAATCAACCCCGACCCGCTTCCCCATATCGCGGTTGGCCTCGGATGACAAGGACGAATGCATGACCACCGGTATATTGTCGAACCGCTTGTCCGACTTGATATTCTGGGTCAGCACGTAACCATCCATCTCCGGCATCTCCGCATCCACCAGCACCACCTGCACCTGATCATGCAGGTTGATGCCGCTATTTTGTGCCGCATCAGCCAACCCTTTCAATCGCTCCCAAGCTTCCAGCCCGTTATTCGCCTGCATATGCTTGACACCCATCTTGTCGAGAACTTCGCTTATTTTCCTACGGGCAACCGTGGAGTCATCTGCGAAAAAGACACACAAATCCTGCCCACTTTGAACTTTGTCGACATTCCCCACCACATCTTCGCCAAATGCGCAGGCCAGAATCTGCTCGACATCAAGCAAGGAAACCAGCTTGCCGTCGGGTAACTCGGTAATGGCGGTAATCATGTCCTTGTGACCTGCCAGCATCCCGTCCGCCGGGCGCACCTTGTCCCAGTCAACGCGGATGATACGATCCACGTCATGCACCAGAAAACCGAGGATGTGGCGGCTATATTCGGCAACCATCATGGTGTTCTGTTCTCTTGGCACGTTCCCGTCCAGCCCCAGAAAGCTGGCCAGGGTCAGCACAGGAATGATATGCCCGCGTAACGACACGATGCCATCCACCCCGGCAGGCATATTGGGTGTTTTGGTGATAGGCATGGCACGGCAAACTTCCTTGACTTTGAACACGTTAATGCCAAACGTTTCCTGTGTTCCGAGTGAGAACAGCAGGATTTCCATTTTGTTGGAGCCGGCCAGGCTGGTTCTCGCATCCACTGTTTCGAACAGGCTGCCGCTGCTCTCATGGGGCGAATTATTCGCAATTTGCGACTGGTATTGGGCAAGCGACATGATCTGATCCTTTCTATCAATCCCACATGGGCTCCAACCCATATCGGATTACATATTTTAGTGCTTATATTTCCACATGCACTTCAACTCTTGGTGGATGGACTAACTCCGTTGCCGGTCAGCAAGCGCTCAAGTGTCTGCGCCAGCCTCTGGGGCTCAAACTTGGGCACGTATTCATCGACTCCGACGGCTTTACCAAGTTGCTGGTTGGATGTACTGGAAAGAGAGGAGTGCATCAACACGGGAATACCGACAAAACGCTTGTCTTCCTTGACCTTGCGCGTGAGCATGTAACCGTCCATTTCCGGCATTTCCACATCGGTCAGGATGACTTGCACCAGGTCTTTCACAGGTGTGCCGGAAGAATCCGCGTAATTGGCGATTTTGCGTAATTCTTCCCATGCCTGACGGCCATTTACTGCAGAGATGTAATTAACTCCCATTGCTTCCAGCGTGCTGGTGATCTGTTTGCGTGCCACCGAAGAATCATCGGCAAAAAACACCGTGCGTCCTGAAACCCCTATGGGTTTGACCCCTTTCAATGCGATGTCGTCATTCATGTGCCCGGTTTCGGCGAGCACTTTTTCCACGTCCATCATCATCACCAGGCGCCCATCGGATAGTTCAGTAACCGCCGTAACCAGTCCGCCCAATTGGGCATTCAACATAT
>CAIQPV010000089.1 GCA_903873725.1 uncultured Nitrosomonadales bacterium | reverse complement strand
TTGCTCCTTAATTAGGGTTAGAGTGATTTACGAAGATTGACCGGGAGAATATGCATCAATTCCCGGTATTTTGCCACGGTACGCCGGGCAACCAATATGCCCTGCAGTGCCAGGATTTCAGACATGCGGCTGTCGGAGAGGGGATGCTGCGCATCTTCCTGGCTGACCAGCTGCTTGATGAGGGCGCGGATGGCGGTGGAGGAACAGGTGCCGCCCGCTTCGGTGGCGACGCCGCTGCCGAAGAAATATTTGAGTTCATAAATGCCACGCGGAGTGAGCATAAACTTCTGCGTGGTGACCCGAGAAATGGTGGATTCGTGCAGTTCGAGCTCATCGGCAATCTCACGCAGCACCAGCGGTCGCATGGCAATCTCGCCGTATTCGAAGAAGTGGCGCTGGCGCTCGACGATGGCTTGCGACACGCGCAGGATGGTGTCGAAGCGCTGTTGCAGATTCTTGATGAACCAGCGCGCCTCCTGCAACTGCCCGGCAAGCTGCTGGGCATTCTTTTCACCGCGCTGTTGTAAAATGCCGGCGTACATCTGGTTGACGCGCAGCCGTGGCATAGCCTCCACGTTGAGGCGAGCGCGCCAGTTTCCGCGGTAGCGTTCCACAATCACATCCGGCACCACATAGTCGGCGGCGCGCTGTTGAAATTCCGCTCCGGGTTTGGGTTTGAGATGAATGATCAGGTCTTGCGCGGTACGCAGTGCAGCGTCATCACAATGCAGTGCCTTCTTCAACTTGCCGAAGTCGCGCGCCGCCAGCATGTTGAGGTGCTGCGTTACGATGCAAAGTGCCACATCGCGCCCCGGCGTGTCTTGAGGCAATGCTTTCAATTGCAGGGCCAGACATTCACCCAGGTTGCGTGCGCCGAGGCCGGGTTCGCCCAGGTTTTGCAACTGCACCAGCGCGGTTTCCAGATCGTCCAGCGTGATTTCCAGTTCTTGTGGCAACAACTCGGCGATTTCTTCCAGCGGTTGTGCCAGATAGCCGTTCTCGTCCAGTGCGTCGATCAACATACCGATGATTTTACGGTCGCGCTCGTCGAGCTGGCTCATGTTAAGTTGCCAGATCAGGTGCTCACGCAGGCTGGGAGTATCCGCCACAACTTCGGAATGGTTTTCATCTTCTTCATCCATTGAACCGGCGGCCGAAAATGATGATTCGTTCCAATCCTCCCCGGGCCATTCCTCATCGGATTGTTGCGGCGACTCCTCATTCGTCGCAGCTTTTTCTGTAACGGACGCGGTTGCGGCATCGCCGTGGGCATAAGGAAGTTCAGCGTCGTCATCTTCGCGTTCAAGCAGGGGATTTTCGTCCAGCAGGCGCTCAGCCTCCTGATTCACTTCAAGAGTGGAGAGTTGCAGCAGACGTATGGACTGCTGCAACTGGGGAGTCAGCGTCAGTTGCTGGGATTGCCTGAGTTGCAGAGCGGGTTTCATTGCACGGTTTCGACTGGTACACCTTTAGTTGGGTGCGTTTATAGTTTGAAGTGCTCGCCGAGATAGACTTTTCTCACGCCTTCATTATAAATGATTTCGTCAGGTTTGCCTTCTGCCATTACTGCTCCCGCGTTAATGATGTAGGCACGGTCGCAGATGCCCAATGTTTCCCGAACGTTATGGTCGGTAATCAGCACGCCGATATCACGCTCCTTCAGAAAGCGGATGATCTTCTGGATGTCCAGCACGGCTATCGGGTCAACCCCTGCGAAAGGCTCGTCAAGCAGGATGAAGCGCGGGCTCGTCGCCAAAGCCCGCGCGATCTCGACGCGCCGTCGTTCGCCACCGGACAGGCTGATGGCCGGGTTGTCGCGGATATGGGTGATGTGCAGGTCTGTCAGCAGTTCCTCCGTCCGCGACCCGATTTCATCATCATCGCAGTCTTGCAGTTCCAACACCGCCCGGATGTTCTGCGACACGGTAAGGCGGCGGAAAATAGAAGCTTCCTGCGGTAAATAGCCCAGTCCCAGCCGTGCACGGCGGTGTATCGGCAAGTGGGTGATATTCTGGTTATCAATGAAAATGTCGCCGCCATCGGCGGCAACCAACCCGACAATCATGTAGAAACAGGTAGTTTTGCCGGCACCGTTGGGGCCCAGCAAACCTACCACCTCGCCGCTTTTCAGGGACATTGAAACATCATGCACCACAATCCGGGAACGGTAGCGTTTCATGAGGGAGACAGCGCTCAGTTCGCTCATTTGGATAGTAAATTGCCTTGATTGTCAGGCTGAGACAGAGTGTCTGACGGTTTGATCGGCAGCGCTTCAGCCGCCGGGGGGTTCACCGTGCCTTTGGGCTGGAGAATGACATGTACCCGGCCTTTGTCCGGAGCATCCGTTTGCTTCCCCGGGGCACTGCGAACCTGGAATATTTCCGTTTTTGAACTGTAGGTAATATGGTCACCGCTCACCTCGTCCTGCTTTCTGGTCATGCGTGCCTGACCGAAGAAATCCACCGTCTCGCTCTGGGTGTCGTATTCAATGCGTTCGCCATAACCTTCTATATATTCGTCAAACCCCTCGCGTTTCTGGCGGAAACTGGCAAGTCGTCCGGTGGCCGTGCCATGGGCGAACCCATTTTTGTCCTGCACCACAACAAGTTTATCGCCGCGAATCAACATCGTGCCTTGGGAGAGTAACACCTTGCCCTCGAAAGTGCTGACTTGTTTCGCATCGTCCATGCTGACCTGTTCCGCTTCCAGGTGCACGGGTTTGTCGCGGTCGGCACGCTCGGCGTGACTGGGGTTGCAAGCAAGAGTCAGGCAGAGCAGGGCAACGGTGCATTTGATCCCGGCTAATTTATCAGTCCCGACCCGGTACTTCTCTCCGCAAGAGGGAGAGCCTGCGGGGGAGCGGGACATCGGGACCAACGGATAAGCTTGGCTAATGTCTGATAATTTCATGTTGGCTTCTGACTTGTGCGAGCAGTTTTATTACGCGTGCCTTGTTGTCGAACTTCATGCCCACCGCATGTATGGCATTGTGCGCATCCGTCATGGTGACGGGACGGTCGCTGTCCATCTGGCCGAGGTCTGGAACCGCGTGGAGGTAAGTGGTGGTGAGGGTCATTTCGCTTTGCGTGGCATCGGCGGCGCGCACGAGCTTCACCTCATCGCGCAGGAACACTTCATTACCCCTGCTCGATATTTCGCCCTGTCTGGCGGAAGTATAAACGGGCGGCTGATATGGATAAAAGCTGCTTAGTCGCAGATCGACCAGATGGGTGCTGTCGTTGTCGGGATAATGCAACATTTTCTGGGCGGACAAAATAAAGTGCGGAGTGCCTTGTTCATTCAGGGTGGTGGCGACGAGGTTGCTGACGATGAAGTCCGGATCGTGGCGCTTGCTGCCATCAGGTTCGTGCGGCAGAGTATGTACCTGCTGGCTCAACCAATAGGTCGCACCCAGCAGCAGCAGCAGCGGCAACACGGGTGCCCACTCGCGCAGCCGTTGCAGGCGTCCGACCATCATTTCAGGTAGGGTTCCAGTTGGGCTTCCAGCGTGCCCTGCGCTGCCATCAATAACTCACATACTTCACGAACCGCGCCGTACCCGGCGTTGCGGTGGGTGACATAATGGGCGCGGTCGCGTACCACCTGCATCGCATCAGGAACGGTCAATGCCAGCCCGACACGGTTCATCGCCGGCAGATCCACCACGTCATCCCCCATGAAGGCGGCGGACTCGGGAGCAAGATTTAATTGCGCCAGCAGAGCGCACATGGCGTCCAGTTTATTCTGGACGCCCTGAAAGACATGGGTGATGCCGAGGTTTTTCGCGCGCAGCTCCACGCAACGAGAAGTGCGCCCGGTGATGATGGCCAATTCCACGCCGGATGCCTTGAGCATTTTCAGTCCGTGCCCATCCAGCGAGTTACAGCGTTTAGACTCTTCGCCGGAATCGGAAAGATATAGTCCGCCGTCGGTCATGACGCCGTCCACATCGAAGGCAATCAGGCGGATGGATTTTGCGCGGGTCAGTGGCATTCGTTAATCTGCGGCTAATTCGTTAAATGACTTTTGCGCGC
>CAIQPV010000088.1 GCA_903873725.1 uncultured Nitrosomonadales bacterium | reverse complement strand
GCGGCTTCGACCTTGTTTTCTATCATGTGGGCTAGAGCCATCTCAGCTAGGTCACGAGGATAGTTCGTACGTTCTCCGCACCAGTCCCTGAATGTTGACCTGAAGCCATGCGGTACGGCATCGACTGCCATTCTGCGCATAAGCGTAAGCATGACCATATTGGATAAATTCTTCCCTCTGGGACTGGGGAACAAGAATTTGCAATCCTTCATCCTAGGAAGCTCGGAGAGAAGCTGGAGCGCCGCTGCGGACAGAGGCACCCGATGCTCTCTCTTTGCCTTCATACGCTCCGCAGGCACCGTCCAGACGCCTTCTCGCAGGTCAATCTCATCCCAGGTGGCCAAGAGCACCTCACTCGTCCTAGCTGCCGTAAGAATTGTGAATAAAAGGGCCTTAGCTCCAGTGCCTTCCTTTTGCTGAAGCTCCTGAAAGAACTCAGGCATATTTTCGAGCGGCAACGCTTTGTGATGCTTTACGGATTGTAGTCTGCCTGGTGTCGGCAATACCTTGTCCAGATGCCCCCTCCACCGAGCTGGATTTTCGCCCGCTCGATAGCCGTGCACCATTGACCAATCTAAAATTGTCTCAATGCGTCCCCGAAGACGAGAAGCTGTCTCTGTCTTGGTCGCCCAAATGGGCTCTAATATCTTGGTAATATGGGCGAGGGTTATTTCACTTACGGGCAACCCGCCAATGACTGGGTATGCATAAACTTTTAGCGTGTTGACCCATTGTTGATGATGTTTGGCATTCTTCCACTCTCCTGCTTTTGCCATCATGTAACGCTCAGCACACTTCTCGAAAGTCACAAGGGCTGCCTGACGGCTTTCCAATGCAATGCGCGCTTCTTTCCTCACGGCAATGGGGTCAATGCCAGCGGCAACCTGTTCGCGTAGCTGACGGCCTTTTTCACGCGCTTGCGTCAGGGGGACAGAGGGAAAACCGCCCAAACCTATATCACGGCGCTTGCATCCAATGCTGATACGCATAATCCATGATTTGGCTAGGGAGGGACTTACCTGTAAATGCAGGCCAGCTACACCACCTGCGGCATATAAACCTGGCTGGCTAATGTTTTTCAAAGCCAGCGGTGAAAGCTCTTTGGCGACCTTCGGCATGCGTACCCCACAACCAACCCAACAAAGTGTCTGTCGTTGTGGGGTATCAGTTGGCACATGTTGTCACAAGCAAAAAGTGAGGAAAGCACTGTGGGGATTGCATTTTGGCACTAGCTGTCATCAGCTGACGGTGCTAATTATCTGCCATCCCCTCCGCCAATTTTTGATATATTACTAATTGACATCAACGAGTTAATTGCAACAAATCCTTTCCGACCCCCCTTTTAACCCCCCTTTGTGATCTGGGCTTGGGCGAATGACGGCGGACGCTGGCGGTGGATAAAGTCGTTTTAGGGCGTCTGGAAGAGAGCTAAAAGCGTCTATGCGCCTTACTTCAGCCTCTTCTGATCTTCCCGCGAAAAAGTGGACAGTTGTTAAGCGGCTTTTTGCTCCATTTGCTCCGGCGTAAGATAACCGAGAGACGAGTGGATGCCTTGGCGATCGATAGGAGTGGCTGATGGGGCGAACTGTCTGCGTTTTTTAAGGTTGGCAAAATCCTGTTCGATAGGAATGAAGTCCGGAGAATAGGGCGGCAGAAAAAGTAGGAGGTGAGGCGAGTTAGCGACGATCTGGAAAGTTGGTTCTGTTTTATGGAACGCCGCGTTATCAAGAATGATGATGGAGGGGTTTGGCAAGGCTGGGAGCAAGTGTTCTTGCAGCCATTGGTTGAACCCTGAAAAAGAACCGGAGCAATAATTTGCCTACCTCGTTTGGCGGCGATCAAACTTGTGCGTGGACGTTTGTTGCCGGAACGGTCGCCGAAGACCTTATGACAGATTTTTTCCCAACCACGCTGACGACAAGCATGGGCTTCAAAACCGCTCTCATCGAGATAAACGATGTTGTCAAAACCATAGACAGGAGCCAATTGCCGCAACTGGCGTAGGAATGCTATGCGTTTTTCAAGATCGCGTTCGGCGTATTTGAATGTTTTTTTTATTGCTGTTTTTCATTTGATGCGCGGCGTACCAGATGGCATTAACCGCGACGCCGAAAGCTTCGGCTCTTTCGCGCAACATCTTGTCGGGATGATCGTCAATATCACGCTGCAAGGCCGCCCAATCCAGCTTGCGCTTTCGGCGCCCCTGCTTCTTGGGTTCAAGGCTTTCAGCCTCCAGCCAATTGTACACCGCCTTACGCGACACCTTGTACCGCCGCGTCGCCTCGGCCTTGCTCCCGCCCTCCCGAACAAAAGCCACCACTCGCTCTTTAAGATCAATGCTGTATGTCATCTCCACACAGAATCACTCACTCGTTAATTATGTGTAAAGATTATTTGGAATGACTATAAGCACACTCATAGCGTAGATCATGCGGCCCGGTCGCCCTTTATGCGGACGATCACGCAAGCCCTCCACGCCTTCCGCATTAAACCGATGCACCCAGTCCCGCAGACTTTGCCGCTCCATCCTCGCATGGGTAGCCGCATCCTCTCGGCTCAACCCATTGAGCACATTGGCAATCGCAAACATCCGTGATGCCACCCGCCCGTTCGTCTGTTCACGACCAAGACGGCGCAACTCTTCGGGTTCAACATGTGTAAAGATGGAGTTGCTCATATTGCCTATCTGTATAGCCCAGATGCAAAAAACCTATCCTCCCATTGGTGGCAGGGGAATGGCATAAGGGTTTTCTTGCAACAGCTCGACCGTCATTCTGACGGGAATGAGAACGGATGGATCGCCTGCGATAAACTTCCGAATATTGTGCGCCAGGTCAGCGATTACGGGTGCCCAATCGCCTTTGGTTTTTTGGCGGAACAGGCGTGCGGTTGGATACCAGGGGCTGTCTGCTCGCCCCAAGAGCCAGCGCCAATCACTACTGAATGGTATCAGAATAAAAACAGGTTTCCCCAAAGCGCCTGCCAGATGCGCGGCCGCCGTATCGACGGCGATGATCAGATCCAGCTCTTGCATCAACGCCGCCGTATCGGCGAAAT
>CAIQPV010000087.1 GCA_903873725.1 uncultured Nitrosomonadales bacterium | reverse complement strand
CGATCATGACCGATCCGGGTCTGGCCCATGCCACCTATATCGAACCGATCACGCCCGCGACCGTGGCGCGCATTCTCGAAAAGGAACGCCCGGAGGCTCTTCTGCCGACCATGGGCGGGCAGACCGCGCTCAACACTGCTATGGCGCTGGCTGAGGACGGCACGCTCGACCGGCTGGGCATCGAACTGATCGGTGCGAATCGCGAAGCCATCGCGAAGGCCGAAGACCGGCAGCAGTTTCGCGACGCCATGCTCAAGATCGGGTTGAATTGCCCCAAGAGCCAGGTCGTCCGGTCGTTCGAGGACGCGCGAAAGGCGCTCGCCGAGGTCGGATTGCCGGCCATTATCCGCCCGTCCTTCACCTTGGGCGGCACCGGCGGCGGCATCGCCTATAACCGGACCGAATTCGAGGAGATCACGCGATCCGGCCTTGCTGCATCGCCGGTCGGCGAGGTGCTGATCGAGGAGTCGGTGCTGGGCTGGAATGAATATGAGAGGGAGGTCGTGCGCGACCGCGCCGACAATTGCATCATCATCTGCTCGATAGAAAACCTCGATCCGATGGGCGTGCATACCGGCGACTCGATCACCGTGGCTCCGGCGCAGACCCTGACCGACAAGGAATATCAGATCATGCGCGACGCGAGCATTGCGGTGCTACGCGAAATCGGCGTGGATACCGGCGGTTCCAACGTGCAATTTGCCACCAACCCGGTTGACGGGCGCATGGTGGTGATCGAGATGAACCCGCGTGTGTCGCGTTCTTCCGCGCTGGCTTCGAAGGCTACCGGTTTCCCGATTGCCAAGGTGGCGGCCAAACTGGCGGTGGGTTACACGCTGGACGAGTTGAAGAACGAAATCACCGGCGGCGCGACCCCGGCTTCGTTCGAACCGACCATTGATTATGTGGTGACCAAGATTCCGCGTTTCGCTTTCGAGAAATTTCCGCAGGCCAATGACCGCCTGACCACGCAGATGAAATCGGTGGGCGAGGTGATGGCAATCGGTCGCACTTTTCAGGAGTCTTTCCAGAAAGCGCTGCGCGGGCTGGAAGTCGGCGTTCATGGTCTGGATGAAAAATACACCGATCTCGATGCGATTGCCGCCGAGTTGGGCGCGCCGGGGCCGGATCGTATTTGGGCGGTGGGCGATGCCTTCCGCCTTGGTATGAGGGTGGAAGAGTTGTTCAACCACAGCAAGATAGACCCGTGGTTTCTGGTGCAGATCGAAGACATCGTGAAGCGCGAGCGGGCACTTGATGGTCGTGCCTTGGAAAGCCTGAGTGCGGATGAATTGGGCCAGTTGAAACGCCGTGGTTTTGCCGATGCACGTTTGGCGAAACTGTTGGGTACTGACGTGGCGGATGTGCGTGCGCGCCGTCATGCTTTGGGTATTCGTCCGGTGTTCAAGCGTGTCGATACCTGTGCCGCCGAGTTTGCCACCAATACCGCCTACCTGTATTCCACTTACGAGGAAGAATGCGAGGCTGCCCCGACCAACAATAAAAAAATCATGGTGCTGGGCGGCGGGCCGAACCGCATCGGGCAGGGCATCGAGTTCGACTATTGCTGCGTGCATGCCGCGCTGGCAATGCGCGAAGACGGCTACGAAACCATCATGGTCAACTGTAATCCGGAAACCGTATCAACCGATTATGATACTTCAGACCGCCTGTATTTCGAGCCACTGACGCTGGAGGATGTGCTGGAAGTGGTGGAGGTTGAGAAGCCCTTCGGCGTGATCGTGCAGTTTGGCGGGCAGACTCCGCTGAAACTGGCGCATGGCCTGGAAAAGGCCGGAGTGAACATCATCGGTACCACACCGGATATGATCGATTGCGCCGAAGACCGCGCGCGCTTCCAGCAGATGTTACAGCAACTGGGTTTGAAGCAGCCACCCAACCGCACGGTCAGCACCTCCGGGCAAGCCATACAGGCGGCACAGGAACTGGGCTTCCCGCTGGTGATGCGCCCTTCCAACGTGCTGGGCGGACGCGCGATGGAAATCGTGCATGGTCAATCCGATCTCGAACGTTACATGCGCGATGCTGTCGAAAGTTCTAAAATTTACCCGGAACGCATGCCCATTCTGCTTGACCGTTTCCTGAACGATGCAATTGAAGTGGACGTTGATGCAATTTCCGATGGCAAGGAAGTTTTGATCGGTGGCATCATGGAACACATCGAGGAAGCCGGGGTGCACTCCGGAGACTCAGCCTGTTCTTTGCCTCCATACAGTTTATCTTCTGCCATGCAGGATGAGTTGCGCCGCCAGACACGGGAAATGGCCAGGGCGCTGAACGTGGTCGGGCTGATGAACGTGCAGTTCGCCATTCAGGGCGAGACAGTATATGTGCTGGAAGTGAACCCGCGTGCCTCGCGTACTGTTCCGTTTGTGTCCAAAGCGACAGGAGTGCCGCTGGCAAAAATCGCGGCGCGTTGCATGGCCGGTCAAACGCTGGCGCAACAGGGCGTGAGCGAGGAAGTCGTTCCGCCGTATTGTTCGGTCAAAGAGGCGGTGTTTCCGTTCATCAAATTCCCCGGCGTGGATATTATCCTCGGACCGGAAATGAAATCCACCGGAGAAGTGATGGGGGTGGGCGAAACTTTCGCCGAGGCTTTCGTCAAGTCTCAACTTGCAGCGGGGGTGAAGTTGCCTTCCTCCGGCAAGGTATTCATCAGCGTGCGGGAAGCCGACAAACCGGCTACAGTGGAAGTCGCCCGTAGCCTGCGCGATTTGGGTTTTACCATACTGGCAACGCGAGGTACGGGTGCTGTTTGTGCGGAAGCCGGTATTGCAGTGACAGTTGTGAATAAAGTGGCTGAAGGGCGTCCGCATATTGTTGATATGATCAAGAATGGCGATGTCAGCCTGATCATCAACACCGTGGACAGCAAGCCGTCAGTGATGCGCGATTCCTATTCTATCCGCAATGCGGCGCTACAAGGACGGGTGACATACTATACCACTCTCGCCGGCGCGCGCGCCGCCTGCCTGGGGATGAGGCACATGGCAGAATTACAGGTTTACGATGTACAGGCGCAACATCGGCGTCTGGCCGGCTAAAATAAATAAAGCATAGGGGAGCGGCATGAGCAAGGTTCCATTGACCGTGGTCGGCGCTGAATTATTGCGCAATGAACTGCACAAGCTGAAAACTGTGGAGCGTCCTTCAGTGATTAATGCCATTTCCGAAGCGCGTGCACAGGGTGATTTGTCCGAAAATGCGGAATATGACGCGGCCAAGGAACGCCAGGCTTTTGTCGAGGGACGCATCGTGGAATTGGAAAGCAAACTGGGCAGTGCGCAAGTCATCGACCCGAAAACCATCAGTGCCGATGGCCGTTGCGTGTTCGGCGCGACCGTGGTGCTGGAGGATGTGCAAAACGGCGATGTGGTGACGTATCAAATTGTCGGAGATGACGAGGCGGACATCAAGCAACGCAAAGTTTCCATCAGCTCGCCGATTGCCCGCGCGCTGATCGGTAAATACAGCGGTGATATCGCCGAAGTGCAGGCGCCGGGGGGCATACGGGAATATGAAGTGGTTGATGTGCAGTATATCTAGCGACGTAGCCGGTAGCTGGTGGTTTGTAGCAGCGTAGCCTGGATGAAGCGTAGCGTAATCCGGGATTCCGGGATTCCCGGATTCCACGTTGTTCCATCCGGGCTACCGACTGCCCAACTGCTTTTTAGTAAGCGGCTTGCCTCTTTGTTTTGGTATCTTTTTCAATGGAATATCTTCTTGCGGTTGATACACCACCAGAATTTTTCCAATGTGCTGTACTGCTCCCGCGTTCAACTGGGTGCAAATTTCATTCAGCATGGCTGCGCGCGCTTCCCTATCATCATTCATGACGCGTATTTTGATCAGTTCGTGGCTTTTCAGGGCGCGGGCAATTTCGTCCAGTACGCTAACTGTCAGCCCGGCGTTGCCGATCATGACGGTAGGTTTAAGCGGATGGGCGCGCGCTTTCAGGTTTTTGCGCTGTAATACGGTGAGCGTTAGCATAGTGACTCCAGAGGTAAGCTTGTGGCGGGTACTCGTAGCTTGTAGCAAAACCGGGGTTGGCTACCCGATACTATGTAGACTGTTCCAGCAAAACAATTACAAATAACCCGTTCGGCCTGAGCTTGTCGAAGGCTTGTTTTAACGAGAGAAAACGGTTCGACAAGCTCACCGCGAACGGTAACGGTTTTGCTGGAACGCACTGCCAGATACAGTCTACGAGATAAAAAGTATGGCATTCTAAGCGATGAAACGAAGCAAAACCAGCAAACAATGGATGAATGAGCATGTAAATGATCCTTATGTGCAGCGTGCGCAGAAGGACGGCTACCGCTCGCGCGCAGCTTACAAGCTGCTTGAAATAGACGAGCGTGATCATCTGCTTAAATCCGGCATGGTAGTGGTCGACTTGGGTGCGACGCCCGGCGGCTGGTCGCAAGTCGCTGCCGCCAAAGGTGCCAAGGTCATTGCGCTTGATTTGCTGCCGCTACACCCGTTACCCGGAGTCGAGTTTATTCAGGGCGATTTTCGCGAGGACAATGTACTGGCGCAACTGGAGGCACGGCTGGGCGGCAAGCGTATCGGGCTTGTAATATCCGATATGGCGCCCAATATAAGTGGCATTGACAGCGCCGACCAGGCCCGTGCGATGCATTTAGCTGAATTGGCGCTGGATTTTTCTGTACATCATTTGCAACCCGGCGGGGCTTTTCTGGTCAAACTTTTCCAAGGGGTGGGGTTCGAGGAATACATCAAGCTGGTGCGCAGCCATTTCATCCGTGTGGTGACACGCAAACCCAAGGCCTCGCGTGACCGCAGCAGTGAACAGTATCTCTTGGGGCTCGGAAAACTGGAAAAACTTGAGTAATCAGGCAGGAAGTAGTCTAATATGATTCATTGTAGCGGTTTGGCAAATGCCAGCAGGGAGTAATTTTGAACAATTTATTTAAGAGTATCGGCATCTGGCTGGTTGTAGCCTTGGTGCTAATGACAGTATTCAACCAGTTCAACACGCACCAGGCTTCAAGCAGCCAGGCGCAGATGGACTATTCGCAGTTTCTGGATGAAGTCAGGCAGGGACACATTGCCAAGGTGACCATCGAAGGGCGCACCCTGAAGGCGCTTACCAATGATGGCAAGCACATCAGCAGTTATGCGCCGCAGGATTTGTGGCTGGTGTCCGACCTGATCAAGAACGGCGTCAAGATCGAAGCCAAGCCCGAAGAAGAACCTTCGATGCTGATGAATATACTGGTGTCGTGGTTCCCCATGCTGTTATTGATCGGGGTATGGATTTTCTTCATGCGCCAGATGCAGGGCGGTGGCAAGGGTGGTGCATTTTCATTCGGCAAATCGCGCGCGCGCATGCTGGATGAAAGCAAAGAACGCTATACGTTTGCCGATGTGGCGGGCTGCGATGAAGCCAAGGAAGAAGTGTCCGAATTGGTGGACTTCCTGCGCGAACCAACCAAGTTCCAGAATCTGGGCGGACGTATACCTCGCGGTGTATTGCTGGTGGGTAGCCCCGGTACCGGCAAAACCTTGCTGGCAAAAGCGATTGCCGGTGAAGCCAAGGTGCCGTTCTTCTCGATTTCAGGTTCCGATTTCGTGGAAATGTTTGTCGGCGTGGGCGCGGCTCGCGTGCGCGACATGTTTGAACAGGCCAAGAAGCAATCTCCCTGTATCGTGTTTATTGATGAAATTGATGCGGTCGGTCGGCAGCGCGGTGCCGGCATGGGCGGCGGTAACGATGAGCGCGAGCAGACTTTGAATGCCTTGCTGGTGGAAATGGATGGCTTCGAAGGAGCCAGCGGCGTGATCGTGATTGCCGCTACCAACCGTCCCGATGTGCTTGATCCGGCGCTGTTGCGTCCGGGGCGTTTTGACCGTCAGGTAGTGGTGCCGCTGCCGGACATCCGTGGCCGCGAACAAATTCTGATGGTTCACATGCGCAAGGTACCGATAGCGGCCGATGTGAAGGCCGACATTCTGGCACGCGGTACGCCCGGCATGTCCGGTGCCGATCTGGCCAATCTGGTGAACGAGGCTTCTCTGTTCGCGGCGCGGCGCGGCAAACGCTTCGTCGAGATGGATGATTTCGAAGCGGCCAAGGACAAAATCATGATGGGCACGGAACGCCGCACCATGATCATGCCGGAAGAAGAACGCCGCAATACCGCCTATCACGAATCCGGCCACGCGGTTGTAGCCAAGCTGTTGCCCAAAACTGATCCAGTACACAAGGTCACCATCATTCCGCGCGGACGCGCATTGGGGTTGACCATGCAGTTGCCCAAGGAAGACCGCTACAGCATGGACAAAAACCGCATTCTGGACACCATCGCCGTGCTGTTCGGCGGGCGTATCGCGGAAGAGATTTTCATGCACCAGATGACCACCGGGGCCTCCAACGATTTCGAGCGTGCCACCGACATGGCGCGGCGCATGGTGACGCAATGGGGCATGTCCGAAGCCTTGGGAACCATGGTCTATGGAGAAAACGAGGGCGAAGTCTTTCTCGGTCGTTCCGTAACCACGCACAAGAATGTTTCGGAATCAACCATGCAGAAGGTGGACGAGGAAATCCGTCGCATCATTGACCAGCAGTACGCTTTGGCGCGCAAGCTGATCGAAGGGAACAGCGACAAGATCGAAGCGATGGCGCATGCACTGCTGGAATGGGAGACACTGGATGCCGAGCAGCTCGACGACATCATGGCCGGAAAACCGCCGCGCGCACCCAAGCCGACTCCGCCAAGCCAAAGTACCCAGCCACCGCAGGATGTTCCCCCTCCGGCTCCGGCTGTTACACCTACGCAACCGGCGCAAGGAACGTAAAGCTGTGAAATGTGAAACGTGAAATGTAACCCCATGGTTCGCACGTTTCACATTTCACATTTCACCTGAATGCTCCTCCGCTGCGGTAAATTCCACTTCGACCTGTCCCGCTCATTAGTAATGGGCATAGTCAATGTCACGCCCGATTCCTTTTCGGATGGCGGACATCATTTGCAACTTGATTCCGCACTGGCTCATGCCCATCAGTTGATACAGCAAGGCGCGGACATTCTCGATATCGGCGGCGAATCCACACGTCCCGGTGCATTGCCGGTAAGTGTGCAGGAAGAACTGGATCGCGTGATGCCGGTGATGGAAGGCTTGCGCGGTGCGCCCGTTCCCCTATCAGTGGATACCTGCAAACCTGAAGTAATGTCCTTGGCGCTGGCAGCGGGCGCGTGCATGGTTAACGACATAAACGCGCTGCAACAACCGGAAGCTTTGTCATTTGTGGCTATGAGCGATGCAGCGGTGTGCCTGATGCACAAGCAGGGCAGTCCGCAGACCATGCAGGAACAGCCGCAGTATCAGGATGTGGTTGCGGAAGTGCTGCAATTCTTGCATGCGCGCATCGCGGCTGTCGAAGCCGCAGGCATTGCGCGTGAGCGCATCGTGGTCGATCCGGGTTTTGGTTTCGGCAAGACGCAGGAGCATAATCTCGCCTTACTGCGGGGGCTCGACGTATTTAATGAGTTGGGCGTAGCAGTGCTGGCGGGGCTATCGCGTAAATCCATGCTGGGAAAGATTACCGGACAGGATGTGGAGCATCGTGTACATGCCAGCGTAGCGGCGGCGCTACTGGCGGTACAGCGCGGCGCGAAAATCGTGCGCGTGCATGACGTGCGTGCCACGGTGGATGCACTTAAAATTTGGCAGGCGGTGAGTGAGTTGGCGTAAGCGGCGGTAAACTGGCAGAATGAAGCCATAAGCGACATTCAAGGCTGCTGGTGGAAACTGTTGTGGGGCAATTGTTCTTGCTGTTGTTTCTTATTAAATAAATGTAATCTGATCCAAAAATTCAATTAGTAATCTTGTGATGGAGATGGAGATGGATCTGAATATTGCGAGAATAATTGCGATCATATGTTTTCCATTGCTGATGGCAGGGTGTGGCGAACAAGTGCAATCGGTTAGCAGTGTTGCCAACAAACCTGATGTTGAAAAAGCGAATCAAGCTCCAAGTATTCGTGTGGCACTGATCATGAAGACCCTGACTAACCCATTCTTTATAGAAATGGAAAAAGGAGCACGTCAGGCGCAACACGAGACCGGGATTGATTTGGAGGTCTTAACGGCTTCACAGGAAACTTCTATCGAACAACAAATTCAGCTAGTTGAAAACCAAATTGAAAGAAAAGTGAACGCAATTGTTATAGCCCCTGGTGATTCGCAAAGACTTGTTCCTGTTCTCAAGAAAGCGCAGGATTCAGGCATCAAAGTGGTGAATATTGACAATCGACTGGATCGAAACGTACTAGCGTCTTATGGGGTCAAATCATTTCCATTTATCAGTGTGGATAACGAGCAAGCAGCTTATATGTCTGCAAAGTATGTTGCTGACAGAATCAATGAGAGTACAGAGGTTGCAATTTTTGAGGGTATTCGAAGTGCTGATAACGCAAACCAGCGTAAACAAGGAGCTGAGCGCGCATTCAAGGAAAATACCAAGTTGAAAGTCGTAGCAACCGAGTCTGCAAACTGGAAGATCGATGAGGCTTACATCACGGCTAAGCGTGTATTCGATAACCATCCAAAGATTGGCTTGGTGTTTTGTGCAAACGACATGATGGCAATTGGCGTTATCAAATATCTACAAGAGACGGGGCGAAAGAAGGTACTGGTAGCGAGCTTTGACGCGTTAGATGAAGCAAAGGATGCCATTCGCCATGGACAATTGGCATCAACAATTGATCAGCAAGCGGCGCAACAAGGATATATAGGTGTCATGACGGCTCTAAAATTGCTGCGCGGCGAAACGGTTCCTGAAACAGTTATGGTTGAGGCCAAATTGATCACAGCCAATGATTTGAAATAGCTTGGATGACCGTGATCTATTTGGATCAAATCGTCCGGGCACGGCTTGAATTATTTGAAACTGATTTTATGTTCAATATATTAAGAATGATTTAGTCAAAATCATTCTATTAAAAAGTAAATTAGGAATGAAATTTCCTGCCTTCAAGTTCGATTTTGCTGTGAAGCTCACAAGCTTCATACTCGTTATCAGCGTTTTACCCCTCTTGTTATTTGAAGTGGCTTCCTACAGTTCGACCCGTCTAGCCATAATGCAAGATGCGGTTAAGAATAATATGCAGTTACTTTCTAACCAACGTGACTATTTGAATCTTCAGATGGAGCAAATAAACGGGTTGGCAACAAATCTGGGGTCTATTGAAGAAATAAATCAAGTACTCGCCAAGTCTGGCGACAAACGACAACCACAGTCTACATATGATCTGCTGGCAACCAAGGCTCGAATCGGTTATGTGTTGAGTGGGTATAGCAGCTTGAGGGGATTGGTTTCAATCGACCTGTTCACCTTGAATGGTTCGCAATTTCACGTCGGCGACACTCTGGATGTCGCCAATGTACGTGCAGATTTGCGCGATGAATTGATAAAGATTACGTCAAGCTCTAACTCAGCGCTGGTTTGGTATGGGGTTGAAGATAACGTCAATGCGTCATCCAGTAACCGAAAAGTAGTGGTCGCGGTCAAATCGATCAATCGTATTGGATCTGAACAAAGTGATCAACTTGGCATGTTGCTTATCAATTTTTCAACAGACTATCTTCATGAGCACTTCAGCAAGATCGATCTTGGATCAGATGCTTACTTAATGATCACTGACGCGAAGAGCAGGCTAATATTTCATCCGAACAAAGCGGTCATTGGGCAAGCCATCGAAAGTTCTTTGAGTTCGCTGTTAAATGGCAAGTCCGGTTCTTTTCAAATTCGATTGGATGGGCGCGACGTTTTATTGAGCTATATCGAGATTCCGGCAAAACAATGGTATGTAATCAGTGTAGTACCAAAAGATACTTTGCTGGCACCCATGGAAAATATCGAGAAAGTTGGTATCGCAATATTGATATTCAATCTGGTGCTGATTGCTTTGTTTGTTCGCGCCTATTTTCGGCAGGTGGCATCACCCATACGTGCAATATCTGACGGATTTAGACGTTTTCAGGCCAACCAACTTGATGAAAAGTGGCGCTTAGCCAAACAGAACACAATGGCCGAAATTAATGATCTGGTAAATTGGTTCAATTCTTTTCTGGAGACGATGGAAGTGAACCGTCGATCGGAGACTTCATTACGCATTGCCGCTACGGCTTTCGAGTCACAAGAAGGTATGTTGGTTACCGATGCTGACGGTGTGATTCTCAGAGTGAATCAAGCATTCACCCAGATTACCGGATACACCTCTGATGAAGTTATTGGTAATAATCCACGCATGCTTAAATCAGGCCGGCATGATGCCAATTTCTATAAAGCAATGTGGGAAAAAGTTGATTTGACAGGTGAATGGGAAGGTGAGATTTGGAATCGACGCAAGAACGGAGAGGCCTTTCCTGAGCATCTTACTATTACAGCCGTCAAGAATTCAAACGGATTTGTCACAAATTATGTGGCTACACTGATGGACATCACTGCGAGCAAGGCATCGGCAGATCAAATCAAGAATCTGGCGTTCTTTGACCCACTGACCAAGCTACCTAACCGGCGTCTGCTACTTGATCGTTTACAGCAAGCGTTGGCGTCGAGCGGACGCAGTGGCAAGGAAGGTGCGATTCTTTTCATCGACCTTGATAATTTCAAAACTCTCAATGACACATTAGGCCATGACGTTGGAGATATGTTGCTCGAACAAGTGGCAGAACGATTGACAACTTGCGTACGTCAAGGTGATACCGTTGCCCGCTTGGGTGGCGATGAATTCGTTGTGATGCTGGAAGACCTTAGTGTAGAAATTCTGGAAGCCGCAGAACAAACTGAAGCCATTGGAAACAAGATACTTACTTCTCTAAACCTGGGATATCAGCTTGGATCACACCTGTATCATTGCACTCCTAGCATTGGTGCTACTCTGTTCAATAAGTGCAAATCGATGGAAGAACTTATGAAGCAGGCGGACATCGCCATGTATCAGTCCAAGAAGGCTGGGCGAAACATGTTGCAGTTCTTTGACCCCGAGATGCAGGACGTTATCAATACTCGCGCCCGTCTCGAAGCGGATTTGCGCAAAGCAATTGGAAATAGACAATTCCAGTTGTATTACCAAGTCCAGGTCGACAGTTTTCACCAACCATCAGGAGCAGAAGCACTTATACGCTGGATGCACCCAGAACGCGGTTTGGTAGCGCCGGCAGATTTTATTCCCTTGGCAGAAGAAACGGGTCTGATCGTTTCCATAGGAGAATGGGTGCTTGATACAGCATGTGCCCAACTTAAAACGTGGCAGAAAAATGAGAGTACAAATAGATTGGAATTGTCAGTAAACGTCAGCGCCAAGCAATTCCATCAGCCTTCTTTCGTATCCAATGTGAACGCATCAGTGAAGACGCATGGTATCAACCCAATGCTGCTCAAACTGGAACTGACGGAAAGCATGTTGTTGCACGACATTGAAAAGATCATCGCGGTAATGAATGAATTAAAAGGTATAGGCGTGCAAGTATCGTTGGACGACTTTGGAACCGGTTATTCTTCCTTGCAATATCTGAAGAAGTTACCAATCGACCAGCTCAAAATTGATCAGTCATTTGTGCGCGACATCGCAACTGATAGCAACGACAAGGCCATTGTGACTACGATCATTTTGATGGCACATAGCTTGAACCTGGATGTCATAGCAGAAGGGGTCGAAACGGATGGACAGAAACAATTCCTTATCGATACTGGCTGCTCTCAATTCCAAGGGTATCTCTTTGGTAAGCCAGTTCCAATTGAAAAGTTTGAAGCAACATTAAACTGAGTTCGGATATTCGTTTTCAGAAAAATTTGCCGACATGAATTGTAATAATTGTATGAATCTAATAGTAATCTGGATTTTGGGGACATTAGTCTTTTTACCTCTAACATATCAACTCGATTTGAGAGGAGGTTGGGATCAGTGGATAGTTCTTGTTTTAAGTTGAGTGGAGTAACACAGTGAGCAGAAAATATTTTGGTACGGATGGCATACGCGGCAAGGTGGGCGAGTTTCCCATCACGCCGGAATTCGTGATGCATCTCGGCTATGCTGCCGGCAAGGTGCTGGCTTCCGCCGATTGGCATCTGACGCAGGGCGAGCGTCCGGGCGTGCTGATCGGCAAGGACACACGCATTTCCGGCTACATGCTGGAGTCAGCATTGCAAGCCGGGCTGATTGCCGCCGGGGTTGACGTGTATCTGGCCGGACCCGTGCCGACCCCGGCGGTGGCTTATCTCACCCGCGCATTGCGTTTGCAGGCCGGCATTGTCATTTCCGCCTCTCATAATCCGTTCGAGGACAACGGCATCAAATTCTTTTCCAGCCAGGGCAGCAAGCTGCCGGACGAAACCGAACTTGCCATCGAGTCCGGTTTGGATCACCCCATTGTCACCATGTCCTCGGACGGTCTGGGCAAGGCCAAGCGCATCGACGATGCGGCGGGACGCTACATTGAATTCTGCAAGGGCAGTTTCCCCTACGATCTTGATCTGCGCGGTTTGAAGCTGGTGGTGGATTGTGCGCATGGCGCGGCCTATCACATCGCACGCCATGTATTCCACGAGCTCGGTGCAGATGTTATCGCCATCGGTGTGCAGCCGGACGGCAAGAACATCAACGACGGCTACGGCGCGACCGCTCCCGCCAATTTGCAGCAGGCGGTGAAGGAGTATCATGCCGATCTCGGTATCGCGCTGGACGGCGATGGCGACCGGCTGGTGATGGTAGATGCGGACGGGATTTTGTACGACGGCGACCAGTTGATGTATGTCATCGCAAAACACCGCCACGCGCAGGGCTCGCTCAAAGGCGGTGTGGTGGGCACGCTGATGACCAATCTTGCCTTCGAGCATGCCGTTCAGCGCATGGGCGTGCCTTTCGCGCGCGCCAAGGTGGGCGACCGCTACGTGATGGAGTTGCTGCAGCAGAATGGCTGGCAACTGGGCGGGGAAAATTCCGGCCACATCATTTGTCTTGATCGGCACACCACAGGCGATGGCATCATCTCTGCGCTGCAAGTTTTGCATGCCTTGCGCGCGAACAAGCAAACGCTGGGGCAAGCCGTGGAAGGATTAATCATGTATCCGCAGGTGCTGGTGAATGTGAGAGTGGTTAAGGAGATCGAATACACTTCGCACGCCGATGTTCGTGCTGCCGTATCTGCCGCAGAAACGGCCCTTGACGGCAAGGGCCGCGTGTTGCTGCGGCCATCCGGCACAGAGCCGCTATTGCGCGTGATGGTTGAAGGAGAAGACGGTGCGGCGGTGCGGCATTGGGCGGAAGCCATTGCAGAGACGGTAAGGGTTGTGGCGCAATCGCAAGTTCGTTTTTAGAGGCCCCCTATTTAATAAACCCAAATTATCCATTAAACCGAAAACTCGTTATTCCCGCCTGCGCGTAAATGACGACCCTAATGGACTATCTGGGATAAAGGGAAACTGAACTTGTTGGTTCATGTTTGGCCGGCCTCATACCAGCCCTTGCTGGAGTTGACTACTTTCACTACCAGCAACATCACCGGCACCTCGATGAGAACACCTACTACTGTCGCCAATGCCGCGCCCGACTGGAATCCGAAAAGACTGATGGCTGCGGCCACGGCCAGTTCAAAAAAGTTGGAAGCACCGATCAGGGCCGACGGACAGGCTATGTTGTGTTTCTCACCGACAGTGCGGTTGAGCCAGTAGGCAAGTGAGGAATTGAAGAAGACCTGGATTAGAATGGGCACAGCCAGCAACGCGATAACCAGCGGCTGATCGATGATGGCCTTGCCCTGAAATGCGAACAGCAGAACGAGGGTTACGAGCAACGCTGAGATTGACCAAGGGCCGATCTTATCCATGACCGCTTCGAAGTGCGCCTGTCCCTTGCTTAAAAGACTTTTGCGCCACAGTTGGGCCAGGGTCACGGGAATAACGATGTAAAGTACGACCGATGTAAACAGCGTATCCCAAGGTACATGAATACTTGAGATTCCCAGCAACAAGGCAACGATGGGGGCAAAAGCAAAAACCATGATCGTATCGTTGAGCGCTACTTGAGAAAGGGTGAATAGTGGATCGCCGTTGGTGAGACGACTCCAAACAAATACCATTGCCGTGCAGGGTGCCGCCGCGAGAAGGATTAATCCAGCGATGTAGCTGTCGATCTGTTCTGCAGGCAACCAGGGCGCAAACAGATTGCGTACAAACAGCCAAGCCAGAAAGGCCATTGTGAAAGGCTTGACCAGCCAGTTCACAAACAGCGTCACACCGATACCGCGCACATGTTGTTTTACCTCGTGCAGTGCACCGAAATCGACCTTGACCAGCATGGGAATGATCATCACCCATATCAGCAGGCCGACAGGCAGATTCACTTGCGCGATTTCCATACTGCCAATAGCCTGGAACACTGCTGGCGTTATCTGTCCCAACACGATTCCGGCAACGATACAAAGGAATACCCATACGGTCAGGTAACGCTCGAAGACACTCATGGGAGCGCCTGCGCCAGCTTTTACTGCGATTTCACATTGAGCGCTCAAAGTGTCACCTCAAAGTCCCAGTGCTTTGCGGACAGCAGGAAGCAGGCGAGATCGAATATCTTCGCGGACAGTGACAAAGCTTTCCAAAGGTTCACCATGCGGGTCGTGAAACGGAAGGTGAATACTTGGTACGGGGCGCGGGAAGATCGGGCAGGATTCCTTTGCGTTATCACAGACCGTTACCACCAGATCAATGGAGTCGCTCATCACAGTATCTACATCTTTGGGATACAGTCCCTCTGTTGGAAGACCGGCAAGTTTTAGTGCTTCAATTGCGCCGTCGGCAACCTTTGGTTGGGGAAAAATCCCGGCGGATAAGGCGCGAACCTTGTCACCCAGGTCATGATTGAGAATGACCTCTGCCATTTGCGACCGGCAGGAGTTTCCTGTACAAAGTACAAGGACGGTTTTACGGGTAGCCATGGATAATCCTTTATTATTGTGTTGGTATGTCTTTAACTTGCTTTTTTGAAATTCGCCGCCGCTTCTCATTTGAATTGATCGCTGCCGTTTTGGGCATGCATGCGTTCCCATGGCAGCAATTTTGCGAAAGAAAGGCAATCAGGTCGTCCATCGCAGAGTATTTCACCGAGTAAAAAATGAAACGACTCTCTTGGCGAGCATTGACAAGCCCCGCACGCGCCAGATGCGCCACATGAAATGACAGTGTGGCGGGCGCCAGATCGAGAGCGTCGGCGATGGCGGAGGCATTCACCCCTTCGCTTCCTGCTTCAACCAGTAATCTGAAAATCCGCAAGCGGGTTTCCTGAGCAAGCGAAGCAAGTTTTACTACAGCTTGTTTAGCGTTCATGATTATATATTTCCAATATTATAGAAATATTAAAATAATATACCGACTCGTTACGTAATGTCAAATAGCCAGTGGTCGTGCGTTGGAAGCAATACCGACCGGGCATCAGGCGAACACTTTCCGATGTTCGGCAAGCCGGTAATTTAAACCCAGATAATCCATTAGCGTCGTCATTTCGACCCTAAGGGGGAAGGCAAACTTAGTCTAATGAATTTTCAGGGATTAGCCAAACCGCCCCGTAATGTAGTCTTCCGTTTCCTTGCGTTTGGGGTTGGTGAATACCGTGCTGGTATCCCCGAACTCGATCAAGTCGCCGAGATACATGTAGGCGGTATAGTCCGAGACGCGGGCGGCTTGTTGCATGTTGTGGGTGACGATGACGATGGTGAAGTCTTCCTTCAGTTCGTCTATCAGCTTTTCGATGTGAGCGGTGGAAATCGGGTCCAGCGCGGAAGTGGGTTCGTCGAGCAGCAGTACTTGCGGTTTGACAGCGATGGCACGGGCGATGCACAGGCGTTGCTGCTGTCCGCCAGACAATCCGGTGCCGCTCTGTTTCAGTTTGTCTTTTACTTCGATCCACAGCGCCGCTTTTTTCAGCGCCCATTCCACACGCTCGTCCATGTCGTGTTTGTTCAGGTT